>LUZZ01000350.1 GCA_001603845.1 Syntrophobacterales bacterium Delta_01
GTCTCCCGCGGCCCGAGCGTGGCGTTGAGCGAAGCGCGGTTCATGCTGAAGCGCTGGGAAGGGGTCGTGAGGAATGACTGCTATTACAGCCCCAATCTTTCGCTGCTAAATCCTTACTGCCAGATCAAGACCGATGATTAGCGTAATCATACCCACCTACAACCGGTGCAGCGTGCTGGTCCGTACCCTCGAAGCTTACGGCGCGCAGGATTACGGCAGGCTCATAAGGGAAATTATCATCATCGACGACGGTTCGACGGACGGTACCGCGGAAGCGGTCCGCGAGCTGCAAAAGCACTCGAAGCTCAACATCGTCTATATGCACCAGGACAACTGCGGGCCAGCCCGGGCGCGCAACCGGGGCATCGCGGCGGCCGGAAGCCGGCTGGTTTTCATAACCGGCGACGATATCGTTCCGGACGAGGGCCTGGTGAAGGAGCATTTCGAGACGCACAAGCGCTTTAATTTCGACAAGAAAATAGCGGTACTGGGCAAAGTCGCATGGCCATCCGAAATCAAGGTGACCCCCTTCATGGAGTACATCAATGAGTTCGGCCTGCAGTTCGGGTACAGCATAATTCCGAATGCCGACAACGTGCCCTACAATTTTTTCTATACCTCCAATATCTCCTTGAACCGTTCTTTCCTGCTCCAGGACAAGCTATTTTCGCCGAAATTCCCCCACGCCGCCTGGGAGGACTGCGAGCTGGGCTACCGGCTGTCCCGCCGCGGCCTCAGGATTGTGTACAATCGGCACGCGGTGGGCTATCATCACCACGCCATTTCGTTTTCATCGTTTAGAAGGCGCCAGGAACTCTCCGGCTATTCGGCGTGCATCTTCGCCAGCCTGCATCCGGAACTGGAAAACTGGCTGGGGATAAATCGGGAGCCGGGTATGCACTGGCGCGAGCGGTTGAAGTCGAGACTGCGAGAGCTGTACTGCCTGTTTGCTGACAAGTTCTTGCCATTTTCCTATCCTCGTTTTTATGATGAGCTAATGGACATTCATTACCAACGAGGCGTAAAAAGATATAAAAGCGAGACCGTACAGCTAAGCGAAAGGATGTGCCTCGGAGAACAGAGGGATGGGGGTCTGGGACCTGTCTCTAAATGATGCCGGGTGGTTCCGGCGCATCCTCAACGGCATGGCCGGCAGGAAATACGGCTTGGCTGAACGGCCTGCAGATTGATGCGCTTGTGTCCGCCTTACGGATCGAATACAGCGTAACCTGGCTTGGCAGTGAACCGGTCGAGTATTCCGAAGGCTGTCGCGGAAAGGCTGTTCCTTGTTCGAAGCGGACTATACGAGCTACGGTGTCGGAAGGAATCACGTCTCGATGGAATGGAAATACAACCAGCCAGGGTTTGAGTACGAGAACGTATATTGGGATGCCGGGACCTCGTGGGCCGGCCACAAGTGGTTTGCCTATGATCTGGTATCCAATGTCAGGCCCCGCAGGATCGTAGAGCTGGGCACGCACATGGGCACGTCTTTTTTCTCTTTCTGCCAAGCCGTCAAGGACGGCGGGCTCGCCACCGAACTGAATGCCGTCGATACCTGGAAAGGGGACAAGCACGCCGGGTATTACGGTGAATCGGTATGGGAAGAGGTCAACAACATCGTTGCCAGGTACTACGGCGGAATCGACTGCAGGCTGCTCCGCATGACGTTCGACGAAGCGGTGGCGAATTTCGAGGACGGTTCGATCGACATCCTCCATATCGACGGGCTGCATACCTATGAAGCCGTGAGGCACGATTTCGACAACTGGTTCGGCAAGGTGGCCGACAACGGGATCGTCCTGGTTCACGATACGGAAATGAACGAGGGGGATTTCGGCGTCTACCGGTTTTGGGCCGAAGTCAAACCGAGGTTCCCCGCGATGGAATTCATGCACTCCTTCGGGCTGGGCGTGCTTTGCAAGGGCGGCGAATTCGGGGACCTGGTGCTCGCGAGCTACAGGGACTGGCAGATGCACTACTCCAGCATTCACGAGATGATCCGGTACTCGTCGATCGATTCGCTCCAAAAGGCATGCAAACGGGAAAAGGCAGAAGCCCAAAAAACCCTGGGGGAACTCCGGCTGGATATCGACAAACTCGAGCATGAATTGGCTCGTGCGATCATAAAATACGAAACGGCCCTGGCGGACCTGAAGCAGGAGGCGCACCGGCAGCGGACGGAACTTTTGGAAAGACACAACGGCATGCTGGTCAAGTGCGCCCTGCCCACATGCTTTCTTCGTTACTTTCACAAGGCATTCTCGCCGGGACGCGGCCGGGCAAGGGCTCATCTGCTCGAAGCGTACATCATCGCTGAGGCCGACGTTTTCGATTACCCGTATTACCTGGGCCGGTACCCGGAACTCGACGACCACCCTCTGGTGCATTTCATCGAACGCGGGGCGTCGGATCTCGCCGATCCGCATCCCCTGTTCGACACGTCTTTTTACCTGGAGAAAAACCCCGAAATAGCCCGGTCCGGCATGAACCCTCTCGCTCACTATATCGAATTCGGAGGCGCCGAGGGACGCGACCCCCACCCCCTGTTCGACAGTTCGTTTTACCTGGAACGGTATCCGGACGTCGCAGAAGCCAAGATGAACCCGCTGGTTCACTATCTGCGCTATGGGTCCGCCGAACTGCGCGTGCCGCACCCCTTGTTCGACCCTGCTTTTTACCTGGAATCGTACCCCGATGTGCGGGATTCTGGATCGGACCCCCTGGTGCACTATCTCCTGTACGGGGCCGCCGAAGGGCGCAAGCCCAATGCCCTTTTCGACGGTTCCCGCTATATCGCGGAAAATCCCGAGGCGGCACAGGCGGGAATGAACCCGCTCGTGCATTGCGCGATAGCCAGCGCGGGGAAGTCTTCGTCATCGTCCGGGCCGAAACATGCGCTGAAATGGGGTCGCTGGAAAATCATGAAGTGTTTGCTGGGCTTTTTAAGGGCCTCGGCTTCGAATTCACTGGCCGCCGCCCGGAAGCAGCCGGAGGCGGAACCGGGAAAGGTGCATGCTGAAATCCATCCGTAAATTAGTCCTTCTCATATACGGCAGGCGGGCTACCATCGCCAAGTACCTGGCCTCCGGTTCGACCGCCGCCAGCGTGCAGTTGTCGCTCCTCTATATTCTGACCCATTACGGCGGTCTCCATTACCTCGTATCCTCCAGCATCAGCTTCGTTATTGCCGTTTGCGTGGGTTTTGTCCTCCAGAAGTTCTGGACTTTCGACGACTCGTCGATGGGCCGCATTCCCAGGCAGGCGGCGATGTACGTGGGCCTGGGCGTGACCACGTTGGGGATAAACGCCGGCATGATGTTCGTTTTCGTGCATGTTTTTCACCTGTGGTACCTCTTTTCTCAGGTCCTGGCCTGCGGACTGGTGGCATGCGGCAACTTTATGGTATATAACTTTTTTATATTCAAATCCGACATTTAGCCCATACGGAAACGGGTGTGGCAGAACCATGCCCGGTACATCGATGCAGTACGCGTGAGGGCTGTCCGGAGAGAAGGTGAGGCAGGTGGTGGAGAGGACGAATGAATATCTGAAGGACTTCAGCGAGTCCAGATATCTCGAGTTGAACCCCGATGTGTCCGATGCCGTAAAAGGTGTACGGTTTTCATCCGGTTGGGACCACTATCTTCGTTACGGCATCTACGAAGAGCGGGCCGGAAAACCGGCCAGGGTCCCCAGCAAGATGCGCCGCCTGAAGAAGTCGAACCATTTGCCGGTTCCTCCTCCGAACTTGCGGAAAAGGGTGCACGGTACGGATGATCTCGAAAGTTTCGATACGATGGGCCGGGCGATTGCAATAAACCTGGGGCTTGCGATCAAGGCGGCGTCGATAAAGTTCGGGCCGCCGGAGTTTCTTCCCCGCTTCCTCCAGGGGCTCCTGCCCCGCAGGCGGTGTTCGATCCTGGACTTCGGCTGCGGTTGCGGCAGGGCTCTGGCCTGGTTCAAGAGGCTGTACGAGTTCGAAAATTTCTACGGCGCGGATATCGACTGCGAGGCCATTTCGTGGTGCCAGAAGGAAGTGCCGCAGGTCGGAACGTTTATCTGCAACGACCCCAACCCTCCTCTGCCGCTGCCCGACGAATGTTTCGATTTCATATACGCCATTTCCGTTTTTACCCACCTGCCCGAAGACATGCAGTTCGCCTGGCTCGAAGAACTCAACAGGGTGGCCAAGCGAGGCAGCTATCTTATCCTGACCGTCCACGGGAAGGATTTATTCCCGAAGAAGGATGCGCCCAAAAGGAGACAATTCGAGGAAGACGGGTTTTTCTACGCGGTGGGTGATGGAACGGAAGGGCTTCCCGATTTCTACCAAACCGCGTTCCACACGCAGGACTACATCAGGAGCAGGTGGAACAAATATTTTGAAATCAAAAATATCATCAACAGAGGCCTCATGGATTATCAGGATTTGGTTATCTGCATGAAAAGATAATAGGCCGATGGAAACATGCGGCGCCCTCGACCGTCAGAGGCATCGGGGCCGGGCAGTTCCCCGGCCGGAGGCGTCGTGGCGCAGCTTTCTGATCTCCAAGCCAAGATGTTCTACAGGTTAATCCCGAATTTGACCGCCGGATCGTGAACCGTTCAAAATAATCGAGTCCAAAGGCTTCCCATCGGTAAATGGTGGGGATGGACACCGCGGCATTGCGGCGGACAATCGCCGAAGCGTTCGCCAAAAGCGGCTGCGAGATCGTGGAAGTCACCAGCCGTTTTTTGCCCTGCGCCACCAAGTCGGCGATCCTGAAGCACCCTTTCCTGGTGCGCCTCTACCTGTGGTTCCGCCCCGCGCGGCGGCTGTGCGTCAAGCAGTTCCTGATCGTTTGCCGAAAGCCTTTGGGCTGCCCCGCGCAATTTGCCGGGGCCGTCCGCGCCTCCCGGAAAAGGCTTTAGATTTTTCCCAAAACCGGCTAAAAGAGACTCCGGGGGCTGGAGCGTAATTTTCTTTCCCGCAGTGGCAATCTAGCGGTTTTGTCTTTTATTCCAATGCCTTTTTCATTCCGGTACGGCGAATCGGCCCGGCGGTCCCGCGCGGTGCGGCATCTCCTTCGGGATGACAGGAGGCGGCAGACTGAAGGGAGGCTCACAATGGCTGTCCATTTCGTAAAGATGGGGGTCCTGCCTTACGGGCCGGCGCCCTCCGACGAAGTTTCCGCCCTCAAGCTGATCGAAATCTGCGGCAGGACCGCTTACAAGTCCGAAGACAAGATAACCGATACGTCCGCCAAATCCTTCGTGCTGATGCTCAAGTCCCACGGGCACCTCTCCGTCCTCGAACACAGCAACATCGTGCTGAAAGTCGAGCCGGTACCGGGGGCGGACCCCGCGGGCGAAAACCGGCCGCTTTCCTACGAATGGGTGCTGGAAAGTCTCAAGGACCGGCTGGGGTTTCACCGGATATTTCCACTGGGCCCCGGCGGCGCTTCGGGCTGCATCCTGGCCGGAAACATCAGGGCCTGGCTGGAAACGCTCCGCTACCTGCGCGCGTGCGAGCCCGCCGGGTTCCGGTTTTTTGCGGCGCAGTTCCATCGGTTTTTCCCCAACCTGTTCGAACCGGCCCCCGAGAGCGGCGACCCGCTTCCCCATGCGGCGAGCCTCATGACCGAACAGGACCAGCTCGGGCTGCTGAAACGGGACCCGGCGCTCGACCTGCCCGTTTTCGTGTTCCGGTTCGTGTGCGACCGGGGAATCACCCACGAAGTGGTGCGCCACCGCGTGCTTTCATTTACCCAGGAAAGCACGCGCTACGTCAACTATAAGAACAAGGGCATGGTGCTCATCGTGCCCGAGGAAGTGGCCGGCTTCCACGACGAAAAAGCCGGCGCCCTCACCGGCGACGACCCGCTGGCGCAGATGTGGCGGGACCGGGCGGAGCGCCTATTCGACTGGTACCGGGAAGACCTGGCGCGGGGGCTGCGGCCGGAAACGGCGCGGGACATCCTCCCCAACCTGCTCAAGAGCGAGATTTTCGTTTCGGGCCGCTTCAGCGGCTGGAAGCATTTCGTGCTGCTCCGGGATTCCAGCCACGCCCATCCGCGCATCCGGTTCCTGGCGCGCGAGGTGCGCAAATATTTCGAGCAGATGGGGCTTCCCATCGCGGAAAACGGCTGATGCCTTCAGAATCGAGAAAAGTTGATCGATATGCGTGAAATTTTTGAAATGCAATGGCGGCTCAATATCCGCACCCTGGCCAATATCGGCAAGGATTTCGAACAGACGATGGCCGATCCTGCGCAAAAGGTGGTGTGGATCGAAAACTACCGCAAGGCGCTTTCCGCCGAACTCGCCGAACTGGTCCGGGAAGTGGGGGACAACGGCCTCGGGAGCCGCAACGGCAAGATAGAAATCGTGGACATGCTCCATTTCCTGGTGAGCCTGTCGCAGATCGTGGACGTGCGGCCGGCGGACACCCCTGTTTTTTCGGCATCGGCAAACGGGACCACGTTCGAGTCTTGTGTGATCGGCGCCTTTCTGGCCCTGGACGAGCTTCAGAACAGCCTCAAGTGGAAATGGTGGGCCAAAGGCGGCGGGTTCAAGCCCGAAAAGGCCAGGGAGGCCGTCCTGGCCCTCTGGGAGCAGCTTGCCCACGTATGTTCCGTTTTTTCGCTCGATTTCGATGAACTCAAACGCATCTACATCCAGAAAAACCGGGTGAATTTCGAACGGCAGGCCAACAATTACAACGAAGACACCAAAACGGAAAAAGACAACCTCTCGATCCGGGTCTGAGACCCGAGCCGTGTTCGAGATGGCATTGAATTCAAAAGCGTGGGGGCGCGTCGCCCCCCCATGTGCGGCCGAATCCCGGGGGGTGCGGGGAAAGGGGCTGTTGCCCAGAAAGGATATTAAGGTTCATCAACAGTGGAAGGGACGAAAATAATGGAACGAACGAAAATCCCCCTCCCTGCGATGGGAGGGGTTAGGGGAGGGTGTTGTATTTCCGGGCA
This sequence comes from Syntrophobacterales bacterium Delta_01, assembly GCA_001603845.1. GTDB lineage: Bacteria > Desulfobacterota > Syntrophobacteria > Syntrophobacterales > Syntrophobacteraceae > SbD1. The sequence continues at coordinate 6,969 of LUZZ01000350.1, forward strand.
CTTACAACCCCCTGCCCCTACCCCTCCCGCCAAGGGAGGGGAGTAGTCCGTACTTTTTTGCAGCCTCTTACTGAAATTTTGGTTTTGGGCAACAGCCCCGGAAGCCTTCCCCCGCTCTTTTAAAGGCCTTCGGCAAATTCGCAACGTCCAACCTCTTTCCTTTTTCGCGGCGGGTACCACGGTGACGCAGGCCAGGCGCAAACAAACGGCGAAGCACGACCGGCCCTCTTTCCCGGCCAGGTTCATCAGCTTCGAAGGAATCGACGGGTGCGGGAAGAGCACCCTCATGGAACACCTGTCCCGGTGGCTGGCCGAGGCCGGAATTCCGTTTATCCAAACGCGCGAGCCGGGCGGGACCCGCATCGGAGAACGGGTGCGGGAGCTTTTGCTGGACCCTGCCTCGGCGGGGATGAGCGGCCGGGCCGAAGTGCTTCTCTACAGCGCAAGCCGCGCGCAGCTCACCGACGAGGTGATCGTGCCCGCGATACGGCAGGGGACCTGGGTCCTGACCGACCGGTTCATGGACGCCACTTTCGCCTACCAGGGGTTCGGGCGCGGGTTCGACCTCGAAAGGCTGAAGGCCATCCAGGCGTGGACCACCGGAGACGTCCGGCCCGACAAGACCATTCTGCTGGACTGCGCCATCGAAACCGCCCTGGAGCGGATGGGCTCCCGAAACGGGGAAAAGGACCGGATCGAGCAGGAAAACCTGGAATTTCACCGGAAGGTGCGGCAGGGCTACCTCGACCTGGCCCGCAGCGAGCCGGAAAGGTTCCTGGTGCTGGATGCCGAAATGCCGCTGGAAGAAGTTGTCGAACAGTTTCACCAAAAATTTTGGCTGGCGGAAGTGGAAGGCCAAGGCGCCCCGGAAGGCGATTAGTGTAGGCTTTGGACTCCATGGTGCAGTCAAATACATACACCGGGAATGGAACCGGGATCCTGAAAAATGACGGAAGGGCGGAAACGAGTCCCGCCCTTCTCAGAAAAACTCTCCGAAGAACTGTGGCCTTATCGGTGGCTACCCTGCATCTCGTCCAGGATCACCCCCCCGACCGCGCCGGCAGCCGCACCGGCAGCCGCGCCCACGATCAGGGGCCCTCCGACGAGGGCCGCCGTGCCCACGCCCGCCGCGGCACCGATCGCGCCGCCGCTGAGCACCCTCTGCTCTCTCGAACTCATGCCGGCGCAGCCAAGCGTTGCCAGAAGTATGGCGGCAACCAGCAGCGTCACTAGCGTTCTCATTTTTCCCCTCCTTACCACGAATGAGTCGGTTCCGGCCGCTCCCCCTTCCACTTGACGGGGAGCAACCCACCCTTATGGAGCAAATTTCGTGCCCCGTCCCCCGATATAACTCCACGGAAACGTGTTCCCGCCGCCCTAACCGCGGCGCTTCCACCCTTCCGGATTGAAACCGAACACTAATCATCCGCAACTGCCACGGCAATCAGGACAATCGCCACGGGATCATTACCAAAAGCCATAACGAATGACAAATGGAATTTGTCTACATATTTTCTGCAAAAAGTTCTGTTGGGGGCCCAGGCAAGTACCATTGACCGCGAAATATCCATGCAGTAGTATCTTTACCAGGATCGCAATTCTGCATGGATGGGAGATAGGAAAATGAATGAGAGGATTTCCATAAGTCCCAGCATCCATTTTGGCAAACCGTGTGTGGCCGGGACCAAGATTCCGGTGCAAAGCGTTCTGGAACTGGTGCGCGAAGGCATTAGCTTCGACGAGATCATCCAGGAATATTATCCCGATCTCGAAGCGGAGGACATTCGTGCATGCATCCAGCACGCCATTGATGTCATTGCCGCCGAAGATATTCGCGTATCGACGGCCGCCGCATGAAGCTCCTTCTGGACCACGACGTTTACGGCTCCACAGTTCACTTCCTTGCCGCTCTTGGGCATGATGTGGTCACGGTAGCTCAATTGAATCTGGCTCAAGCATCCGATGAGCAGCTCATCAGGCTCGCCAAGGAGCAGGGCCGGATACTTGTGACCAGGGACAGAGATTTCGGTGAGCTGGTATTCATCAGTGAAATCAACACAGGAGTGCTCTATCTGCGGATGATCCCGCCGACCCGGACGGCCGTTCACGCAGAACTCGAAGGGTGCTCAAAACGTATTCACAGGAAGAGTTGCTTGAGGCTTTTCTGGTTATAGAACCTGGCAGGCACAGGTTCAGAAAGCTTCCCGTAAGTAAAGAACCACGATAAATCTCCCCCCCACGCCTTTGCCCCGCCTGCTTTCCAATCCTGCGGGATATGATTGAATAATCACGTAAAAACAGGGTTTCCCTTGACTTTTACCGGCCTCTTTTTTAGAAATCTTCGGTTGTCCTTTAAATTTTGAACTCAAACAGGGATGAGAATGGAAGCCGTACAAGCCGTCAGGGGCATGAATGATATACTTCCCGACCAGGTCGGGTGGTGGCAGGAGGTCGAACGGGTCGCAAGGGACGTGCTCGAAAGGTTCGGATACCGTGAGATACGGACCCCCGTGCCGGAAAAGCTCGACCTTTTCGCCAGGAGCATCGGGGAGAGCACCGATATCGTTGAAAAGGAAATGTACGCCTTCCAGGACCGGAACGAAGACTGGATCGCGCTGCGGCCCGAGGCCACGGCGTCGGTCGTCCGGGCGTACATTCAGCACAAGCTGCACGCCGACCCCGGCACCCAGAAATTTTACCAGATCGGGCCGATGTTCCGGCACGAGCGGCCCCAGAAAGGGCGCTACCGGCAGTTCCACCAGATAGACGCCGAGGTGTTCGGCATCGACGGCCCGATGATCGACGCCGAAATCATGCACATGCTGCACCTTTTCCTGGATCGGGTCGGGGTGACGGGCGTGATGCTCAACATCAACAGCCTGGGCTGCCGGAATTGCAGGAAAGCCTACCGGGAAGTCCTCCGGGACTACCTGGTGTCGGCGGGAAACGATTTCTGCCCCGACTGCCTGCGCCGCCGGGACACCAATCCGCTGCGGGTCTTCGACTGCAAGGTCGAGCGGTGCCAGGCGCTTATCGAAGGCGCCCCCGCGCTGATCGATTATATCGACGCCGAATGCCGGGCACACTTCGATGCGGTGAGAAATTACCTGGAAAAGCTGGGCACGCCCTATGCCGTGAACCCGCGGATGGTTCGGGGGCTGGACTATTACGTGCGCACCACCTTCGAGGTGATCACCGACCGGCTGGGCTCCCAGAACGCGATCGGCGGGGGCGGCCGCTACGACGGGCTGGTGCGCGACTTGGGCGGGCCGGACGTTGCGGCAATCGGGTTCGCGATCGGCATGGAACGGCTCATCCTGCTGCTCCAGCAGGGCCGGGAGGCTCCGGCGCGCGTTCCGCCGGTGTTCGCCGCGGCGCTGGGCGAGGCCGCCCGTTCGGAAGCTTTCCTGCTGGTGCAGGAACTTCGCCGCCGCGGGGTCGAGGCGGAAATCGACTACGAGGGGCGGAGCCTCAAGGCCCAGATGCGCCGGGCCGACAAGTCGGGCGCGCGGTACGTGGTCATTTTGGGCGAAGACGAAATCAATCGCGGCGAACTCCAACTGCGTGATATGGTGGAGAAGACGCAGAGGGTGGTGCCGCTGGAAAACGCCGCCGGCACGATTATCGATGCCGCCGGGCATGACCGGGCGTGATAGGTCATGCCGGTTCCCAAGCTCCGGCTAACGGTGTAGAGTAGGCAGGGCCTTATGGCGCCCACCGTTCCTTATTGGCCGAAATGCCGGGATGGTGGGCACCATAAAGCCGTGCCCACCCTACAGCAATACATCCGGGGCCGGGCGTGATTATGGTTAACGTTGCGCGATAAATAACGGGGCGCAGCGGGATTTTTGGTTTTTTCCGGGTTAAGTTCCGGCATCCAACAGGACAACCGCTTTATTCTTGCAGATAAATGCGCATATTAACGGAGGAAATCTTGGCGAATCAGGTTGAATCCCGGAAAGAACCGGTTCCGGTGGAAGTCGCGGACGAAATTGAAGTCTCTTTGGACCAGCTCGGGGGATGGCAGAAGACCACGGACTGCAACAGCCTTCGAGTCGAAGACATCGGGTCGGAAGTGGTGCTGATGGGCTGGGTGCAGCGGCGGCGCGACCACGGCGGCCTTATTTTCGTGGATCTGAGGGACCGGGAGGGCATCACCCAGGTGGTGTTCGACCCGCAGATCAGCCCGGCCGCCCACCAGCGCGCGGGGGGGCTCAGGAGCGAATACGTCATCGCGGCCAGGGGGAAGGTGCGCCATCGGCCCGAGGGGATGACCAACCCCAAGCTGCCCACGGGAGAAGTGGAAGCGGCCGCCACGGAGCTGCTCATTCTCAATACCTCGAAAACGCCCCCCTTCCACGTGGAAGACGACGTGGACGCGAGCGAGAACATCCGCCTCCGGTACCGGTATCTCGACCTGCGCCGGCCGAAGCTGTACCACAACCTGCTGCTGCGCCACAACGTGGCGCGGCTCACGCGCGACTATTTCAACGGCCTGGGGTTCATCGAGGTGGAAACGCCCGTGCTCACCAGGAGCACCCCGGAAGGCGCGCGCGACTACCTGGTGCCGAGCCGCGTCAATACCGGCCGGTTTTACGCGCTGCCCCAGTCGCCGCAGCTTTTCAAGCAGTTGCTGATGGTGGCCGGGTTCGAAAGGTATTACCAGATCGTCAAGTGCTTCCGCGACGAGGACCTTCGGGCGGACCGGCAGCCGGAGTTCACGCAGCTCGATCTCGAAATGTCTTTTATTCGCGAGCAAAATATCTACGAACTCATGGAGGGCTGGGTCGGGCGGCTCTTTTCGGAACTCATGGGCATCCAGCTCGACCTTCCGTTCGACCGGATGACCTACGCACGGGCGATGGAACTCTACGGGAGCGACCGCCCCGATACCCGGTTCGCCCTTCCGCTGACCGACGTCACGGCCATCGTCGCCGAATCGGACCTCCGGGTCTTCAAGCAGGCCATCGAACGGGGAGGGATCGTCAAGGCCGTTCGGGTGCCGGGCGGGGTGAGCCTGTCCAGGAAAGAGCTGGACGATCTGATCGAGTTCGTGAAAATCTTCGGCGCGCAGGGGATGGCGTGGATCAAAATACAGCCCGACGGCTGGCAGTCCCCGATCACCAAATTCCTGCCCGAACCGGTGCGGAACGCGCTCGCCGAACGGATGGGCATCGAGATGGGAGACGCCGTGCTGTTCGTGGCTGACCAGCCCAAGGTGGTAAACGATTCCCTCGGGAATCTCCGGGTCCGCCTCGGCCAGCAACTCGGCCTCATCGACCCCGCGGCCTTCAACTTCGTGTGGGTGACGGATTTCCCGCTGTTCGAATGGAGCCACGAGGAAAAACGCTACACCGCCATGCACCACCCGTTCACCGCCCCGGCGGAAGCCGACCTGGACCTGCTGGAAGAGAGCCCGGAGAAGGTGCGCAGCCGGGCCTACGACCTGGTGCTCAACGGGACGGAAATCGGCGGCGGAAGCATCCGGATACACCAGCAGGAGACGCAGGCGCGCGTCTTCAAGGCCCTGGGAATCGGGGAGGAAGAAGCCCGCGAAAAGTTCGGGTTCTTGCTCGAAGCGCTCCAGTACGGCGCGCCGCCCCACGGCGGCATCGCCTTCGGGCTCGACCGGCTGGTGATGCTTTTGAGCGGATCGGGCTCCATTCGCGACGTGATCGCGTTCCCCAAGACCCAGAAGGCCACCTGCCTCATGACCGGCGCGCCTTCGGACCCGGATATCAATCAACTGCTCGAACTGTGCATCAAGGTCGAGTGCGCACAGAAGAAGTAAGGAAACGCTATGACTCGCTGGAACCCCAAAAAGCGCGTCCTGGATTACGAACCTTCCGGAGAAGAACTGAAGACGGTCCGAAACGTCGAGGAGCCCAACCTGATGCGGGACATGTTCCCCTATGAGGAAGCCCCGCGCATCGCCTTCGACCACATGATCCTGCCGATCGATCCGGCGGAGGAGATATTCATCACCGACACCACGTTTCGGGACGGCCAGCAGGCGCGGCCGCCCTACACCGTGAAGCAGATCGAGACCATTTTCGAATTCCTGCACCGCCTTTCGGGCCCCAACGGGGTAGTGCGCCAGTCGGAGTTCTTCCTGTATACCCAGAAAGACCGGGAGGCCCTGGAAGTCTGTACGGCCAAGGGCTACGCGTATCCCCAGATAACGGGCTGGATCCGGGCGGTCGAACAGGACCTGGACCTCGTATCGAAAATGGGCCTGGAAGAGACCGGCATCCTCACCTCCGTTTCGGATTACCACATATTCCTCAAGCTCAAAACCGACCGCAAGGGGGCGCTGGAAAAGTACGTCAACATCGCCCGTGCGGCGGTGGAGCGCGGCATCCGCCCCCGCTGCCATTTCGAGGACATCACCCGCGCGGACGTCTACGGGTTTTGCATCCCGCTGGCCATCGAAC
>LUZZ01000351.1:0-9056 GCA_001603845.1 Syntrophobacterales bacterium Delta_01
GGCGGAAACCCCGTAGCTGGTGGAGGGCAAAAGCTTTCCGTAGCCGTTGTGCGCGAGCCATACCAGCGCGTTGGAGGTGGCGCAGGGGCCGCAGTAGTGGATTCCGCCGTACGGAAAGTGAGCGTTCGGGTCGGCTTGGGCAAGGTCCGGCATGGTGTACATGCGGTCGGTTGAGGAGGCGCTTAATGCCGGTGCAGCGAGAAAGACAAAGATCACAGGGAAGAGAAGGGAGCGTCTGCGCATTTCTCTGCCTGTCTGCAAGAAAATCGAGGAAAATGAAGTAAAAAACTAAATAAAGCAACGTTGATGTATCGGCAATAAGTAATTGTTATTAATTGCTATGTTCTACGGAATCCGCTCCGTTCCGCCCCAAAAGAGCGCGCAACTCGTCTTCTTCACCGTCCAGCAGCGGGTACCCGCACAGTTTCCCGAGGTAGTTTTCAACGATCATCCGGTCCCGCCCGATCTCCCGCACCATGCCGGGAACCAGCGGCATCTTTCCGTGCCCGCCCGGAAGGTCGATCACGAAGTGGGGCATCGCCAGGCCGGAGATGCGGTTTCTGAGGTGCCGCAAAATCCGGAGGCCGGTTGCCACCGGCGTGCGAAAATGGGCGGTCCCGGCCGTGAGGTCCATCTGCATGAGGTAATAGGGCCGGACGCGGGCCCGGAGAAGCCCGTGAAAAAGCTCGCCCAGGACGGATTCGTCGTCGTTGACGCCGCGCAGCAAAACGGTCTGGCTGCCCAGGGGAATTCCGGCGTCGGCAAGCAGCGCGCAGGCCCGGGTCGATTCCGGGGTAAGCTCCCGGGGGTGGTTGAAATGGATGTTTACGAACAGGGGGTGAAACCCGGCCAGGAGGGCGGCCAGTTCCGGGGTGACCCGGCCCGGAAGCGCGCAGGGCACGCGGGTCCCGATCCTTATTATTTCGACGTGCTCGATTTCCCGCAGTTTGTGCAGGATCTCGGAAAGACGCGGCGGGGGCAGGAGCAGGGGATCGCCGCCGGAAAGGAGCACATCGCGGACCGCGGGGTTGTCGCGGATGTAGCCCAGGGCCGGCCGGAGGTCGAAATCGCGGGGTTCCGGGGGATCATCGGCCCGGCTCCATTTGCGCTTTCGGGTACAGAACCGGCAGTGAAGCGCGCATTGGGCGCTGACCAGCCACAGCACGCGGTTGGGGTAGCGGTGGACCAGGCCGGGAACGGGCGACAGGGATTCTTCGGAAAGCGGATCGTCGAAGCCCGAACGGTCGGCAAGCTCCCGGACGTCGGGGACCGTCTGCCGCCAGACGGCGTCGCCCGGCCGGCGTATGAGCCCTTCGAAATAGCGGTTGAGTCTGAACGGGTGGGTCTCGACCACGGGGCCGAGTGCCTCCGCGTCCAGGCCCCATTTATGGGCGAATTCGGAAAAAGTGAGCATGGCGGTATTTTCTTAAACCGGACAAAATCAGGCTGTTTTCATGGGCGGATATTGCCGAGTTCCGCAGCCGGTTCCAAAGGGAATGCGCCCCCGCAATCCGGCCGGCCTTCTGTCGTTTGCGTTCCGGAGCGCCCCGCGCCCAATCCCTGATTGCTAACCGGACCTGGATCATATACATTCCTGTGGGCGGCGGGGGCTGTCCAAAATACTTCGGAACGGACACCAATGAGCAACTGGTTGAAAGTATACGGCAACAGGCGCGTGCTGTGCCTTCTGGGTCTCGGTTTTTCTTCCGGGCTTCCGCTGGCGTTGACCCGGTCCACCCTCCAGGCGTGGCTCATGACCGAAAAAGTGGACCTGGCCGTGATAGGCATGTTCTCGCTGGTGGGGCTGCCCTACGTGCTGAAAGTGCTGTGGGCCCCCCTGATGGACAGGTTTACCCCGCCGTGGCTCGGCAGAAGACGCGGCTGGATTATAGCACTGCAAATCCTGCTGGTCATCAGCATCTTCGGCCTGGGGCATTCCTCCCCGGCGTCCTTTCCGGCGGGGGTGGCCGCGGCGGCGTTGGTGACGGCGTTTTTCAGCGCCAGCCAGGACATCGCCATCGACGCCTACCGGGCCGACGTGCTGCGGGAAGCCGAACTGGGGCCCGGCGCGGCGACCGGCGTGGTGGGCTACCGGGTGGCCATGCTGGTCTCCGGGGCGCTGGCCCTCATCGCTTCCGACCACCTGCCCTGGCAGTCCGTCTACGGCGTCATCGCGGCGATCATGCTGGTGTGCGTGGTGTTTACGCTGATTGCGCCCGAACCGGAAGTGGTCGCGACCCCGCCAAAAGATCTGAAGGAAGCGGTCTGGGGGCCTCTTACCGCCTATTTCAAGCGATCGGGCGCCATCGAGATGCTCGTGTTCATCGTGCTCTACAAGCTGGGCTACGACCTGGCGGGGGCCATGACCACGCCGTTTCTGCTGGATATCGGCTTCAGCCGCACCGACGTGGGCACCGTGAACAAGGCCTTCGGGCTGCTGAGTTCGATTGCCGGAAGCCTGATAGGCGGAGGCGTCGTGGCCCGCATCGGCATCAACCGTTCGCTGTGGGTGTTCGGGATTTTCCAGGCGATCTCCAACCTGTCCTTTACGGGCGTGGCGCTGGTGGGCAAGAGCTACCCGGCGATGGTGGCGGCCATCGGCATCGAAAACCTCTCCGGCGGCATGGGCAACGCCGCGTTCATCGCGTTTCTGATGAGCCTTTGCGACAAGCGGTTCACCGCCACCCAGTACGCGCTCCTGACCAGTTTCATGGCCGCCACCCCCATACTGGCGGGCGCCCCGGCCGGCGAGATGGCCAACATGCTGGGGTGGGCTCCCTTCTTCGCGGTGAGCACCATCGGGGGTATTCCCGGTATTTTGCTTCTCGCCCGTTTCGCCCCCTGGAACGGCAAACGATCGGTCGCCCTGGTAAAATAAGGAGCGCCTGGGAGGAAAATTCAGTTCCGAAGCGGCGTGGGAGGAGCGAAGCGCCCGTACGTTTTTAAGGCGTCGTTTCGAATCCTCTCCTGTTTCATTTCGGGCCGCACCGGGCCTTGTACCCGCCGCTCGGATGGTTACGATAGGGGAAAGGGGGGATCGGCCGTTTATTTAGCTCGCGTAAGATTTCAAAAAGATTATCATTTTATTCTCAGGGAAACTTATGCCCAAAGCGGCGTCCTGAAGTCCCGCGACCTGGTGGACCTCGGAGAGGACCCGCGCGCCTGCATCCACTACCCGGGCGGCAACGGCTATTATTTCGATCCCGCCCTGGAAGAAACGCTCCGGGAAAAAGGGGTGGAGTTCACCTCCCAGGACCTGGAGGATATTTTTGTTCCCTACCTGAAACCCAGGATTCAGCGGATCATTCGCGCCTTCGAGAACAGGCGGAGCAGGCCGGCGGGGACCGGGTGCCGCCCCGAAGGCCCGGCGGCCCGCGACAGGGTCCACATATTCGATGCCCGGAGGCTGTACTACCTGAGGTTCGGGCGTGTGGATTCGGGCGAGCTCGGCCTCAAGCACTGGAAGTTTTTAAATATTTTTCTGTGCAAATCCAGGGACGAAATCGAAAGCGTGATCGAGGCGATGGAATACCGGCTCCCGCCGCGCGAATACGCCGCCTACGTGTATGCTTCGCTGGGGGTGCCGCTGTTTTTTTCGGAGCCCATGAGGGACTATCCGTCCGCCCTGGACCGCGAGAAGCTCGACGGGCTGATAATCCGGGAGCTGTGCCGCCTGAACGGCGACGAGAGCTATTTCCTGGGCGTGGAAAGGCCTGCGGAGAGCGGCCTGCACCCGTACCTCACGAAGTACGCGTGGCTCTACTTCGACTCCGACTTCCCGGCCCAAACCCTGGCCGGAGTTTTCGGGTTCGAGACCCGTTGCAAGCCCCCCGCCCCGCCCTCCCGGAGCATGCGGCTCGAGCGCGCATACGAAATCTTCGGCATCTCGGCGCAGCGTTTCGCCCGGATGAGCAAAAGGGAGCTTACCTGCATCTACCGGCGCAAGGCAAAAAAGATGCACCCCGACCAGGGCGGTGTGCACGAGGACTTCCTGGAGCTCTCCGAAGCCTACGAAGCGCTCCTGGCGACCATGAAATAGGCCCTGCTCGGGGCGGTGCAATGTTGTTGACTTTAGTTCCTCCCCCTTTGATGGGGGAGGCAGGGTGGGGGTGAAAAACCGAGCGATATCAATCCCCTCCCCCTGCCCCTCCCGCGGAGGGAGGGGAGTTCATGGAGCGTCGTCCCTAAAGTCAACAGCATTGTCGGGGCGGTGCGGGTTGCTCGGTCAAGGGTTTGCGGTTTTTATATGGTGCCTTCATACTTGAACGAGAGTTTCACGCGCGCGCGGTACTCGACCAGCTTGCCGTTTTCGATCCTGACGTCCAGCTTGTCGACCTCTGCGACCCTGAGGTCCCGGATGCTCTTGGTCGCGGTTTCGATGACCTCTTTGGCGGCTTCTTCCCAGGAATTCGGACTGGTTCCAACCAACTCCACAATCTTGTACACGGACATGGCGCCCTCCTGTTCGTTGAAGTGAGGTTAGGAAAACGGAAAACCTGGAATGGGTCCACTCCCGTTTTCGCCGCGACGGGCACCCCGGACGAATTCGAAAACCACCCAGGCGGAAGTGGGACACGCGTAAAAACCGGTAGTACTTGAGAGGCAATATAATAACCCCGGACCGGTTTTCCATCCGGCGCTGCACCGCTTTTTCCAGGCGGGTGGCCGAAGCGTGGGGCGTATAGATGCTCTTTTCCCGGCAAGACTCGCCGATCCATTGTACTATCTCGTCTTGGTTGTTCTTCCGGCAGCAATGGCTAGCCATTTTACCTAATTTGTACCCACCAAAATCCCCCTTCCTTGCATACAAAAATTCCACTAAGGATCACCTGTGGTTTTCCGAAACCTCTAAGCTAAAAAAATATTTGCGCCCCCGTTTCGAATGTCCAGCCGGAGATTTATTTTCTCCCGTAAAGTCGGACGGCGTTCAGGGTCTGGTTTTACTCCCGTGATAGAGAGTTCTTGTGGAAAGGCCAAATGGTCGAAGAGAAGCGAAAGCACAAGAGGTATAAGGCCAAAGAGGGCGCGTTTGCCGCGTTTATTCGATCCGATGATTCTCTTGACCTGGGAAACCTCCTGGACATCAGCATGGGAGGGCTGTGTGTGCGCTATCTTTCAACCAGCGAGACACAACGCGCCTGCAATGCCATTAAAATTTTCGGCAGCAACGGCCGATTCATTCACCTGGACAAAGTAGTGTGCCGGGTGGTCTACGATCAGGAAATCCCGGAACGGTCCTGGAACCGTCTCAAAACCAGGCGCTGCGGAGTCGAGTTCGAAAGCCTGAACGTGAGGCAAACGGCGATGCTTCAGGATTTCATCGACAATTTCGCACACGCGGGTTCCGAAGAAGACCCGACCACCGCATAGTTCCCCGGTGCCCGCGGCACGCCGGCGGCCGTTCGGGCACCCGTGCCGCATCCTCGCCCTGCGTCCTTGACATCGCATCCATCATAGCTATCTCTAAAATCTGCATCCGCACGGAACAGGAAATCATGATTATTTTGGCCGGGGCGGACGGTCGGCTGGACCTCCGCCCCGCGACCCGCTTTCTTCCCACAGGAACAGTGTGCCGATGAACCTAGCTTTGGGTTTGAACGCCGAATTCATGGACGAGCAGTACCGGAAATGGGTGGCCGACCCGCTCAGCGTGGGGCGCGAGTGGCGGATTTTCTTCGAAGGCTTCGAACTGGCGTCGTCTTCCGGGCGTGTGAGCGCCGGTTTTTGCGACCGGAGCGAACTGCTCCGGCAGTGCGGCGTCCAGGAACTCATCTACCGCTACCGCGACCTGGGACACCTGCTGGCCTGCCTGGACCCGCTGGCAAGATGCGTCAGTAACCACGAACTGCTGGAACTTTCCGCCTTCGGCCTTTCCGATGCCGACCTGGACCGGCGGTTTTTCACGCCGCCCACCCTGTTTTCCGAAGACGCCGCGCTCCGGGACCTCCTGGCCGCGCTTCGCGAGACGTACTGCGGTTCGGTGGGCATCGAGTACATGCACCTCCAGGACCCGCACGAGCGGGCGTGGCTCCAGGAACGGATCGAACCGGAACGCAACCGCCCGAACCTCGCCGACGACGAGAAGGTGCTCATTTTAAACAAGCTGTGCCAGGCCAACATGTTCGAGCAGTTCCTGCACGTCCGCTACGTCGGCCAGAAGCGGTTTTCCCTGGAGGGCGCGGACGTCATCATCCCCATGCTGGACGCCCTGGTGCGGCACGCCGGCCGCGCGGGCGTCCGCGAGATCGAAATCGGCACGGCCCACCGGGGGCGGCTCAATATCCAGGTCAACATCATGAACAAGCTCTACGAATGGATTTTCTGCGAATTCGAAGAGCACTACGACCCGCAGTCGATCTACGGGGCCGGGGACGTGAAGTACCACCGGGGCTACATGGGAGACGTGGAAGGAGAAGGCAAAAAGGTCCGCCTGTTCCTGGCCAACAACCCCAGCCACCTGGAAGCTGTGGACCCCGTGCTGGAAGGGGTCGCCTACGCGCGCCAGGAGCAGTTGGGCGACGGAGGCCGCGACCTGGTGTTGCCCCTTCTGATCCACGGAGACGCCGCCTTCGCTGGCCAGGGGGTGGTCGCCGAAACGCTCAACCTCTCACAGCTCGAAGGCTACGGCACGGGCGGGACGCTCCACATCATCGTCAACAACCAGATAGGCTTTACCACGCTGCCCGAACACGCCCGGTCCACCCGCTACGCCACCGATGTGGCCAAGATGCTGATGGTGCCCATCTTCCACGTCCACGGCGAGGACCCGGAGACCGCCGTCCATATCATCCGGCTGGCGCTCGACTACCGCATGCACTTCAAAAAGGACGTGGTGGTGGACGTGGTGTGCTACCGCCGCTACGGGCACAACGAGGGCGACGAACCCTATTACACCCAGCCGAAGATGTACCAGCGGATCAAGGACCGCCCGCCCCTGTACAAAATCTATGCACAGAGCCTGGAAAATACCGGCGTAACCGCCGAAGGCGAAACCGAACGCATCGTGGACGGCATCAACAAGTGTATGGAGCTGGCGTATACGTCCGCCCACGAAAAGACGTGCAAGATGCCCGAGGAGCGCTTTTTCGAAGTGTGGGAAGGCCTGGGCGGCGGCTGGTCGTGGGACCCGGTGGTCACCGGGGTGGACGCCGCGGCGCTACGCGACCTTGCACGGGCGCTCAACGTGTTTCCCGAAGGGTTCAAGGTGCACCGGCGGCTTTCGCGCATCCTGGACCGGCGGCTGGAAACCGTGGAAAAGGGTGAAGGCATCGACTGGGCGACCGGCGAGGCGCTGGCGTTCGCCACGCTGCTGGTCGAGGGGACCCCGGTGCGTCTCAGCGGGCAGGACTGCAGCCGGGGCACCTTCAGCCAGAGGCACAGCGTCCTGGCGGACACGGAAACCGAGGAGCACTACGCGCCGCTCAACCACCTGGCACCCAACCAGGCCCCGTTTCACGTCCACGACAGCATGCTGTCGGAAAACGCGGTCCTGGGGTTCGAGTACGGCTACTCCCTGGTGAGCCCCCGCACCCTGGTGATCTGGGAGGCGCAGTTCGGGGATTTCGCCAACAACGCCCAGTCCGTTTTCGACCAGTTCATCTCCAGCGCCGAGTTCAAGTGGCAGCGCCGCAGCGGGCTCACCGTGCTGCTGCCCCACGGGCTGGAGGGCCAGGGACCGGAACATTCCAGCGCCCGCCCGGAAAGGTTTCTGCAGCTTTGCGCGCAGGAGAACATGCAGGTCTGCTACCCGAGCACCCCGGCGCAGTATTTTCACCTCCTGCGGCGGCAGATGAAGAGAAATTTCCGAAAACCGCTGATCGTACTCACCCCCAAGAGCCTGTTGCGTGACCCCGCCGCCGTGTCCAGCCTGGAGGACCTGGCTTCGGGGTGCTTCAACGAGGTGCTGGCCGAGGATACGGGGTTCGAGAATGCGCGGCGGGTCTTTTTTTGCGGCGGCAAGGTGTACTACGACCTGGTGAAAAGACGCCTGGAATCCGGGGACACCGGAACGGGGATCCTCCGCGTGGAACAGTTCTACCCGACCCCCGGGGAGCAGATTCGGGAGGCGGTTTCCAGGTATTCGCGGGCCGGGGAGTTTTTCTGGGTCCAGGAGGAGCCTGAAAACATGGGCGCGTGGGAGTTCATGCGCCCCAGGCTCAAGAAAATCCTGGGCTCCGAACCGGGGTATATCGGCAGGGCCGCCGCCGCGAGCCCCGCTTCGGGCTACCGGACTTCGCACAAGCAGGAACAGGACAGGTTCCTGGAAACGGCGTTTCCGGGCGCCGGGAAAAAGATCGTTTCGCCAACCTGAGTTCGAAGAGGGTTGGATATCGAGTCACAGGCACTTGGCAGGAGAGAGCATGAAGGTCGATGTGAAGGTGCCCGAAGTCGGCGAATCCGTGCAGGAGGCGCTGCTTGCGCAGTGGATGAGAAAAGACGGCGAAACGGTTGCCAGAGACGAGATCCTGTTCGTCATCGAAACCGATAAAGTCACGCTGGAGATCAACGCTCCCGCTTCCGGGGTGCTGAAAATCCTGGTGGAAGAGGGGCAGACCGTTTCGGTGGGAACGGTGGTGGCCACCATTGAAACCGAGGCGGCCCAAAAAGAAGCCAAACCGCCGGAACCCAAACCGATGCCCCAGGCCCCCGCAGCGCGCGCGGACGAAGGCAAAGCGGCGGCTCCCCCGGCCGGAGAAAAACCGGCGAAGCGCCCTTCCGCCCCCACGCCGCCCTCGCCGGAGCGCCCGGCGGCCCCCGCCGCCGAAAGGCCGCGGGTTTCCGCTTCCGTTTCCTCCCTTGCCGAGCAGAAGGGTGTGGACCTTGCGGCCGTGACCCCCACGGGGCCGGGAGGCAGGATCACCGAAGGCGACGTGCTGCTCTACCTGGAACAGGGCGGCGCGGTCTCCGAGCCCCCGAAACCGGCGGCCCCGCGGGCGGCGAAACCGGCCCCGCCGGCCGCCCCGCAGCAGCCCTCCCGCGCTCCCGAAGCCGGGATGACGGTTCGCAAGCCGATGTCCCCCATCCGGCAGCGCATCGCGGAGCGGCTCCTGGAGTCC
>LUZZ01000351.1:9127-12787 GCA_001603845.1 Syntrophobacterales bacterium Delta_01
GGCGTGCGGCTCGGGATGATGTCCTTTTTCATCAAGGCGAGCGTCGCCGCCCTCAAGGATATTCCCGAGGCCAACGCGTTTCTGGAAGGCAACGAGGTCGTCTACCACGGCTACTACAACATCGGGGTGGCCATCGGGGCGGAGCGCGGGCTGGTGGTGCCCGTCATCCGCGACGCCGACAAGCTGGGGTTCGCCGACCTGGAACGCTCCATCGTGGACTTCGTGGACAAAATTTCGCGAAACCGGCTCGGGATTTCGGACCTGGAAGGGGGCACCTTCACCATAACCAACGGGGGCATCTACGGGTCGCTGATGAGCACCCCCATCCTCAACCCGCCCCAGAGCGCCATCCTGGGCATGCACAAAATCGAGGACCGCCCGGTGGCGGTGGACGGCCAGGTGGTGGTGCGCCCCATGATGTACGTGGCCCTGAGCTACGACCACCGGATCATCGACGGCCGGGAGGCCGTGACCTTTCTCCGGACGATAAAGGACAACGTGGAAAACCCCGAACGATTGTTGATGGAGCTTTGAGATGGCGGCTTCACGGGAAGTCGATCTGGTGGTGATCGGGGCCGGGCCGGGCGGGTATGCCGCCGCTCTTCGGGCCGCCGAACTGGGGATGAAAACCGTCTGCGTGGAAAAAGAGCGCCAGCCGGGCGGGGTGTGCCTGCGCGTGGGCTGCATTCCCAGCAAGGCGCTGCTGGAGTCCACCGAGTACCTGAGCTTTGCCCGAAACCGGCTGGGCGAGCACGGCATCGGCGTCTCCGGAATTTCGGTCGATCTGGCCGCCCTGATGGAGCGCAAAAACAAAATCGTGTCCGGCCTGTCGGAAAACGTCCGAACTCTTCTGAAGGACGCCAAGGTGCCGCTGGTAACCGGAACGGCCGGGCTGCTTCCGGGCAGGAAGGTGGAAGTGGCGGGCGCGGACGGAAAAACCGAGACGTTCGACCCCAAAGCGGTGCTCCTGGCTACCGGAAGCGAACCGGTGGAGCTGCCGTTTCTGCCCTTTGACGGCAAAAACGTCGTCGATTCCACGGGGGCTCTGGCCCTGGATGCGGTGCCGGAGCGCCTGGGGATCGTCGGCGGGGGATACATCGGCCTCGAACTGGGCTCGGTTTGGGCGCGGCTGGGGTCGAAAGTGACCGTCATCGAAATGCTGCCCGCCATTGCGGCGGCGCTGGACGGCCAGGCGGGAAGGCTGCTTGACCGGCTGCTCCGCAAACAGGGATTCGATATCCGGGTGAACACCAGGGTGGCGGGCGCGGACGCCGGCGAAAAGGAAGTGACGCTCACTCTGGATGCGGGCGGCGGCCAGGAGCGGGTCACGTTCGACAAGGTCCTGGTTTCGGTGGGAAGAAAACCGCTCACGCGGGGCCTGGGGCTGGATCGGCTGGGCGTCGAGACCGGTCCCGGCGGCTTTGTGGCGGTGGATGCCCGGTATCGCACGTCCGTGGAAGGAATTTATGCCGTCGGCGACCTGGTGCCCGGTCCGATGCTCGCCCACAAGGCAACCGCCGAAGGGATCGCCGCCGTGGAAGGCATGGCGGGCCTGCCGGGCGAGGTGGACTACGACGCCATTCCCGCCGTGGTCTACACCTGGCCCGAGGCGGCGAGCGTGGGCAAGACGGAAGAGGAACTCAAAAAGCTCGGCATCGCGTACCGGGCGGGCACCTATCCCTTTGTCGGGACCGGGCGGGCGCGCTGCCTGGGGGAAACGGACGGTTTCGTAAAAATCCTCGCGCACGCCCGGTCCGGCAGGGTGCTCGGCGTCCACATCATCGGGGCCCGCGCATCGGAGCTCATCGCCGAAGGCGTTTTGGCCATGCGGCGGCACCTTACGGCGGAGGACCTGCGAAACACCATCCACGCCCACCCCACCCTGTCCGAAGCCGTGCACGAAAGCGCCGCCTTGCTTACCCGGTGAGGCCGGAGGACCGCTCCCGGTTTCGGCCGCCGGCGGGCGATATCGAACGCCGTTGGGTCCCTTTTTCCTTTGACAAGGTACTCCCTGTCCGTGCGATAGTAGGCTCGGTTCGTAGAACCGCCATGGAAGAGCCAACCGGCAAAATGAGAGACAGGACAAGGGAGGGGTGTCTATGCCTTACAGGACCGTTGCCGTAATTTCCATCCTGCTGGCAGGGTTTATGTTCCTCATGCCGGCATCCTTGCGCGCCGGCGCCAATGAAGAAGCCAAGATCATTTCGGCCGTCGCGGTGATGAAGGAGCTGACGGCCATACCGGAAAACGCGATTCCTCCGAGCCTCCTGGACGGGGCCTACGGGATCGCCATCTTCCCCGACCTGCTCAAGGCGGGCTTTATCGGCGGCGTCCGGTACGGTTCGGGGATCGTGATGGTGCACGCTCCGAACCGGGGCTGGAGCGATCCGGTGTTTTTCAAACTGGCGGGCGGCAGCTTCGGCCTCCAGATCGGCGCCCAGTCAAGCGACGTCATCCTGGTGTTCAACAGTGCGCGCAGCCTGGATTACATATCCAGCGGAAAATTCACCCTGGGAGTCGATGCTTCGGTGGCCGCGGGCCCCGTGGGCAGGCTTGCCGAGGCGGGAACGGACCTCCAAATGCGGGCCGAAATCCTGTCCTACTCCAAGAGCAGGGGCCTGTTTGCGGGCGTGGCCCTGGAAGGAGCGGCGCTCTATGTGGACTACGACGCCACTGCCGCCTTCTATAACAAGCCGGGCATCCTTCCCGCCGACGTCTTCAAGGGCGCTGCGCCCCCCGCCCCGCCCGCGACGGAAGAACTCAAAAGCATCCTGCAACACTACTCGGGGCATTAGGCCCGCTGTCGGTTACCATAGGACTTCGGGCGGACACGGTTTCCACCGTGCCCGCCCTTTGCGTCCACCGCCAATATCCAGCCGAAAACCCTGATAGCCGGGTGGACACGGCTTCAGGGCCTGTTGTCCAAACGGGAGTGTCACAAATTACCGCTGGTGCCCAGGCTCCAGCTTGGGTACCCCCCGGCAGAACTTCCGATTCGCAAACAATAAACCTCATTCTTTGCCCCGAAGGGGCTGCATGGAATAGCCCGGGGTCAGCGCCGGCGCTGCCCCCGGGCCGGTCTATTGAGCCCCTTCGGGGCAAAGACGCCGGATTCCCGCTCGGAAGCGTTGCGAAAATGACGATCTTGGAAATCTTGCGTTGACTTGTGACGTCGCCTGTTTGGCCTTGCTCCCATGGAAGGTTTCCGGGGTTGTTGCCCCGAAGGGGCCGCATGAATAGCCCAGGGTCAGCGCCAGCGCCACCCTGGGAACGATCACGGAACACCATTGGAGATACCCTGAAAGGGTTACATAGTGAGAGGACATGATGAGGAGAATCTGTCCATCCCTCATGCAGCCCCTTCAGGGCATTAATCTCATCTGCGACCTGTTCCCAGGGTGGCGCCGGCGCTGCCCCCGGGCTGGTCTATTGAGCCCCTTCGGGGCAAAGACGCCGGATTCCCGCTCGGAAGCGTTGCGAAAATGACGATCTTGGAAATCTTGCGTTGACTTGTGACGTCGCCTGTTTGGCCTTGCTCCCATGGAAGGTTTCCGGGGTTGTTGCCCCGAAGGGGCCGCATGAATAGCCCAGGGTCAGCGCCAGCGCCACCCTGGGAACGATCACGGAACACCATTGGAGATACCCTGAAAGGGTTACATA
>LUZZ01000352.1 GCA_001603845.1 Syntrophobacterales bacterium Delta_01
GTTGTGGAAAACTACCGCAACACCTTCAGCCGGGTCATCAGGTCCCAGTCCTTCGAGACCCTGATGCAGAAAATGAGAATCCAGAAAAAAGCCGGGGAAGACACGTAAAAACCGCGCAAAAGACACCGCGGGGCGCTATATACCCCCGAAGCCGGGATAAAAGGGGACTTGCGGAAGATTTTCGCGGGTCCCTTTCATTTTCGGCCCCACGGGAACCGGTGCGCCCCGGCGGCGTGAAGCGGGAACCCCGGTTAAAACACAGTGGAACGGGTTGAAACGATCATGAGAGTCCTCTTTTGCGGAGAAACCTTTCCCGAAGCCAGTCTCCGGCTGGTGCGCCGCCTGTCCGGGTCGGGACACGAAGTCGTGGTGTGCGCCCAACGGGATATCATCGAATACGTGGACGGCGTGGATGTGGTCATTCCGGCCATCTCCCGCATCGATGCACGGGTCTTGGAACGCGGGCGGTTCGGACTGGTGCAGCAGTTCGGCGTCGGGTTGGATACCGTGGATATCGAAGCCGCCACACGCTGCGGGGTCTGGGTGGCGAGAGCCCCCAGCTCGATTTCGGGCAATGCGGCCTCGGTTGCGGAGCACGCCCTGCTGCTGATGCTGATGCTGTCGCGCAAAATGGCGGAAACCCGGCAGACGCTGGCGCAACAGCGGGTAGGAGAGCCCCTGGGGATGGCGATTCTCGGCAAGACGGCCTGCATCGTGGGCATGGGAAACATCGGGGCGGCCCTGGCGCAACGGCTCGATGCGTGCGGAATGAGGCTCCTGGCGGTGGACGACCACGACCATCCGGATCGCAGGCTGGCGCCCGGAGTACGAATCGAGCGCTTCTTCAAAATGGCGAAGCTGCCGGAAGCGATTGGCATGGCCGACTATATCATCCTGGGCATCAATTACCACGACGGCCTGTGCAACCTTTTCAACCGCGACCTGTTTCGGGCCGCAAAGCCCGGAGCGTTTCTCATCAACGTGGCGCGCGGCGGCCTGGTCGATCACCACGACCTGCTGGAAGCGCTTCGCAGCGGGCAGATCGCGGGTGCCGGCCTGGATGTTTTCTGGCACGAACCCGTCGATCCCGCAAGCCCGCTCTTCCGCCAAAACGTGATCGCAACGCCCCACATCGCCGGCGTGACGGACGTTTCCTACGACGGCACCGCCTCGCTGTGCGCGGACAATATTGCCCGGTATGCGCGGGGCGAGGTGCCGCTCTACACGGTCAACTCCCCTGCCGGCATACGCCGGCGGGAGAAGCCGTTATCCGAATGAGGAGCGCCCGTCTCGTTCCCAGGCGTCACCCGGTCGTGTTTTTAGGCCGGGGGGGCCGGGTCTTTTCCACGTTGACTACTTATGCCGGGGGGCAGCCGGGTGGGTACGGCTTTGGGGCTGTTGCCCGGACGTAGGGCTTCACAAATAAGGGAAAAGTCTCCAAAATCGTCATCCCTGCAACGCTTTTGGGCGGGGTCTTTCCTACATTGACGATTTGTGCCGGGAATCAGATTTCGGGAAGCACGGTACCGGTGCAGGAGGATTCATAGCCGGGAAGGAGATCGAGTTCATCGCGCAGGTTGCCCGTTTGGAGCACGTCCAGGATGATCTTGATCGCCGGGTGGTCCAAGAGGTCGTAGGGGATCACCAGGTCGCAGCGCACCCTTTTCAGGGGAACGAAATCCAGCCCGTAGGCCGCGGCGACGGCCCGCAGCCCCAGGGCCGCGTCCGCCAGGTTGAACAGGATGGTCCGGGCGCCTTCGCAGTGGTCAAAAACCAGCCGGTAATAGCCCTCGATGCTGTCCGCCGGTATGCCCTCCCGGTGCAGGCATTCGTCGAGCAGCGTGCGAAGCGCGGCCCCTTCCTCGCGGTTTACGAACCGAATCCGCCCGCCGGGCAGGTCCGACACCGTCCGAATACCGAACGGATTGCCCGGCGCGACCATCAGCCCTTCTTCGAAAAAAGAAAACGCCACCACCATGTTCCTGGAATCTCCGAGCACCTCCCTTGCCAGCTCGGCGTTGGCATCGGGGCTGTCGGAATCGCTCAGGTGCGTCGCCGCAATGTGGGCGTGCCCCGCCTTCAATTCTTCCAGGGCCTTGCGGCTGGAGGCGAACCGGCACTGAATTCCCGCCTCGCAGGCACGGCGCGACACGTGGGCGCTCAGGATCTCGAAGGCCGGGTCACAGCCCAGCAGCAGCGCCTTTTTCTCCAGTTCGCCGTCCCGTTGGAACAGGCGCACCGAACCGTCCTCCCGGACCAGACCGTCGGCGGCCTGGATGCACTCCCGGAGCATTCCCCTGCCGTCCAGGGGGTAGGCGACGTAGCAATCGCGCACCTTCGCCACGGAGACCCGCGGGCCGCGGGCCGCGGGCCGTTCGACGAGCTTCACCGCACGGGCGGGCTCGCGTATGGTGAAAAGGTCCTCCACGTTGCACCCCAGTTCCTTTGCCAGCCGAAGAGCCAGGGCTGTATTCGGAACGTACTTGCCCGACTCCATGTCGTAGATCGCCTGCCGCTTCACGCCGACCTGCGCGGCAAGCTCGCCCTGGGTGATCCTCCGGGACTTGCGGATGGACTTGAGATTGCAAATAAAATGGTCGTTTGAGGCCTTCATGAGGGGTACCTCTTCGTTTCATTCATTCCGTGCGAAGACGGCGATGGTACATAGCTGTAATTTATACACTACCCGTTGACGGTTTTCACAGGATTTCTTATCGTAGGATGGTTGTTGCCAGCCACAACACGCTGTATATTCGCGGCTCGCAAGAGATACGGGGAAGCGGAACAACGGCGCTCGCCGCGGCGTTCGCTTCAATTTGTTAATCAAATCGTTCCGGGTCTGTTATTTTTTCGAGCCGGCCCGGTGGAAGGAGTTTTTCCCATGAAGCTGAGTACGCGAAACGTGATCAAGGGCAAGGTCCTGGAGATCAAGGAAGGAACCGTGGCCGCCAAGGTCAAGGTGGATATCGGGGCTGGAAACGTAGTGACCGCCATGATCACGGTGGAGGCCGTAAAAGAGCTGGCCCTCAAGACGGGAGACCAGGTAAACGTCCTGGTCAAGGCCACCAGCGTGATGTTGATGAAAGAATAATATCGAGAACTCAACGATATCCCCGTCGACGCGTTTCCCCCCGGCCGGCTCCGATGTGCGGGGACGGAGGAGCGGCCTTTTCGCCTGCCGAACCACAGCCTTTCAACTAGACGTCAAGCGGGCAAATCTGGGGCATGGAGCACATCAGGCCGTTTCCCGGTCCTCAATCCCCACCTGCATTGATCCCCCTGTTTTTCCAAAATACGGTTTGTTGCCATACCGAGCCGCTTGGCAAGGTGCCGTCCCGCCCGCTTTTTGCCCATCTTTCGGGATAAGCCTTTTTTCCCTCAACAAGTAGTCCAAATTGAAGTATTGAAGAATTGACTTTTAGAAGCACAATCGAGGTGAGCAATGCCAACGCCAAGCCAGCAAATAATACGTCAGTTTTTGCCTCAGGAAATTCCCGAGGAAATACTGGATATTGCAGGGAAGAACCAGAACGGCATTCCGGCCATAGCGAAAAATTCCAAGTATATGGCTAAAATCGAGCAGGTACTGAGGCAGCTCCCCACCAACCATAAATTGGTGCTTGGCGACAGCCGCGACATGAACATCATCGCTGATGAAAGCATACATCTGGCCGTCACTTCTCCACCCTATTGGACGCTGAAGGAATATCCTCAAAACAGGGACCAACTTGGCAGGATTGAAGACTACGAATCGTTTCTCTCAGAACTCGACAAGGTCTGGAGCGAAGTATTTCGCGTCCTCGTTCCGGGCGGCAGGCTGATCGTAGTGGTCGGCGACGTGTGCCTTCCCCGCCGCCGATATGGCCGCCACGTCGTCTTCCCCCTTCACGCCGGCATTCAAGAGCA
>LUZZ01000353.1 GCA_001603845.1 Syntrophobacterales bacterium Delta_01
ATGGTCACCGCCCCGCCGAGGCTCAGGCGGGTGCCGTTCCAGCTTATCATGGCCGATTTGACGTCGATCCGGTTTCCCGAGGCTTCGAGCGTGGCGCTCTCGATCCGGGCCGGCACCCGGAGCTTGAAGGGCAGTTGAAAGCCCGATATCCGGAGCTGGCCTTCCGCGATGGATTTGCGCGGCATGTCCAGGTAGAACAGGGCGTGGAACTTTCCCTGGATGGGGCCGGTGAGCAGCTTGTTTTCCGAAAGCAGCTTATCCGCCGTCCGGTTGCTGAGAGATCCCGAGAAATCGGCCTCGAACTCCCCCTTGCGGAACTTGAGCGACAGCCTGGCGTCCGAATCGGCGTCCCTGACCACCAGGTCGTCGATGGAGGTTTCCCCCGGGGTGTGCGAGAGCTTGATGCCCACTTCGGGACCGGAATATATCTGTATCCCGCCCTCGAAGGTCGTCTTGCCGCCTTTTTCCCAGGAGAAACGGGAATGGTCGAGCGTCAGGTTGGAAAACTCCCGCAGTTCGGGCGGAAATTCGGCGATCCCCGCTATGTCCCGGTTGCCCTTGGGACCCAGGTGGCCGGTTGCCGTGAGGGCCACGCCGTTCAGGTCGTCCAGGTATCCCTTGACGGTCCCCGAAACCGTGAGGTCCGAATCCCCAAGGGTGGCGTTCACGTCCTTGAGGGTTATGGTATCGTTTTCGATATTGAATTTGCCGCCGTTGAGCACCAGCGGGGAGGACAGGTAGCCCGAATGGACCGTCAGGCCGTCCGGGGCCCCTTCCGCATCCAGCGTCCAGTTTTCGCGGTCTCCGGGCGGCCCCCGGAACTGGAACCGGTCCAGGAGAAATACTCCCTTGAGGGGCGTTTTCCCCAGCACTTTCTGCCAGTGCTCGTGTCCCCGCAGCAGCGGTTCGATCAGTCCGGCGGCGAGGGCCGTGTGGCCGGGGCACCCCAGTTCGAGCGACTTGTCTCCCTTCCACACGTAGACGACGTTGAGCGCGGTGGAGTCCGTCTGACCGGTCCTTACATGGAGCGGGCCGGCGGACAGCTTCGCCCCGTCGAGCAGGAAGGCGGAGCCCTGTATGTCCAGGGGTTCCGGGAAGTGCTCGTAGCTTCCCGAGAGCTCGAAGGGGCCGGTTTCGACCCTGACGTTCACGTCCTCCGTGCTCTCGCCCAGGACGAGCCTGCCCCGCGCCCGGCCTTTCACGTCCTTCATCAGCTCCAGTTCGTGCAAAAATCCCTGGCTTTTCACCGCCCGTTCGAGCACTCCCGGCAGTTCGGCCAGGTTGGCGTCCAGGGGCAGGTCGAGATGAAAGGGCGCGTCCCCTTTGCGGAGCCCGATTTTGAGAGTCCCGCCGCTGGTGGAAGAGCCGAGATCGGTGATGCCCGAAAGCCCGTAGCCTTCCAGAATGCCGTCCGCAACCACCACCTCGCCCCGCACCTTCTTGACCAGCAGCCCGGTCTTGGGGGGGGCCACATCCCCGTTTTCCATGGTGCCCCGGATGGTGAAGCTCTCCATTTTATCGAGACTCGAGAGGCTGTCGGCCCGTGCGTTGAAGCTGATGGAGGGCACATCGCCGCCGCGGATGATTTTGAACAGGCGCCTCACGACCTTGTTCCGTCCGCCGGCCATGAGCGCCACACTCCTCACCGCGGCGGCGTCCACGTCCCGCCCCTCTATGTCCAGGGTGACGGAGCGGTTTTTAAAGCTCGCGGCGTAACGTCCCGTAAGGCTCAACCTGGGATTTTCGAATCGGAAGTTCGAAACCGAAACCTCGATCCCCTCGCCGTTCATCGAAACCGACCCGCCTATGGCCCCGCTTTCCAGGACCGCTTTCTCATCGCCGTCTTCAAGGGTGATGCGCGGAACGCCCCCCTTGAAGTCGGCCCGAAGGTCATGCGGCCCGCCCGCGGCAACCGTCGCGCTCAGGTCGATCCCCGAAGCGCCGGGGCGCAGGTCGGCGGAAGGGAAAAAATACCCGACAAGGTCCTGCGGGGAGCCTCCCGTAAGGCCTATTTCCCCGCCCCCTTTCCAGGAACCGGGCTCCATCCATCCGGAAAAAGAAAACGCGTCCCAAAGGTCCGATTTTCCAACGGCCAGTTCGAACTGGACCCGGTTTTCGAGAAACTTCGCATTGAGGTCTATTTCCCCGAACCAGAACGCGCGGCCCTTTTCGGAATAGCATTCCAGGTTTCCGCCGTCCACGTCCAGCACGATGCCGGGAACGGCGGCGGAAAGCACCCCCTGGATCTTGAACAGCTTGTCCTTCATACGCGCCAGGCGGGCGGCGAATGCCCGCCCTTCGGACTGGCCCTCGCGCGGAATCCCGGCCTCGGGCGTTGAAGGATCGGGGATTTTTACGGACACACGGGGATTTCGAAGGTCGATCTCCGCCGGCAGGAATTTTCCCCGGAGCAGCGGAAGGATCTGCGGATAGACGGCCACCGAATCGGCCGACGCCGTGAGCAGGTCCGGCACGGTCAACCCGGTTTGGTAGACGACGGCGTGCGGATAGGGGAAAATCGAAACCTTGACCTTTTCGTATCGGATATCGTACCGGGACTGGAGACTTGTCAGGGCGCTCCGGCCGATTTCATCTATATCCACAAGCCCGGGGAGCACCAGCGCGGCCACGGCCAGGGCGCAGAGGACAAACCCCGCCACGGCCCCTCCCAGGACAAGCTTCTTTCCGGCAGTTCTCATCAGGGTCCTTTCGGAATACCCACTATCCCGCTGGTACTCTTGCTCGAAATTGCGCTACCGTCACCGTGCGGAAGGCCGAACATGGGTATCGGCCCCCTGAAGCCTGTCCCCCTCAGGCCGGTGTTCCCGTTATGATAGCCTAAAAGGGGGCGGCTCATCAATTCTTCCCGCAAAACAAGCGCAATCATTCCGAAACCCCGCGGGGCGCGCCCGGAGGGGAGATTTCGCCCCCCAAAAAGCGGTCCCGCGGGGGTGCAAAAAAAAAGAATTTTCGCCGCAGCCCGGTCC
Organism: Syntrophobacterales bacterium Delta_01; assembly: GCA_001603845.1. Taxonomy (GTDB): domain Bacteria; phylum Desulfobacterota; class Syntrophobacteria; order Syntrophobacterales; family Syntrophobacteraceae; genus SbD1. The sequence continues at coordinate 2,988 of LUZZ01000353.1, forward strand.
TGCCCCCCCCAAACCGGGGGAAAAGCAATGCTGTTGACTTTAGGGGCTACACTCCGTGAACTCCCCTCCCTTGGCGGCAATGCTGTTGACTTTAGGGGCGACGATCCATGGATTCCCCTCCCTTGGCGGGAGGGGCAGGGGGAGGGGGTTTTGACATCGCTGGTTTTATTTCGAGGCCGCGACGGAGGTGTTCGGAACGGAAACGGAAGGATAATCGCCGGGCGGGGAAAAACTCGAACATGCACCCGCCCGGAATGGTCTGGTGGGACACACCGGTCCCGTTTATAAGCGAAACCTCCCGGTTAGAGCTTATCGGGGTTACAGAGGTTTTTATCGCTGGCCGCGGCCCGTCCGCAGTTTTTGCACACGAACTGCGGGTTTTTCACCAACTTCTTGTAGTCTTCGAACTCGGACTCCAGGTATCCGACGTTTTGCAGGTAACACAGGTGCTGCTCGTGAGCAGGATGGGGCATTTTCGGTTTCAGATCAGCCATTTTATGTCCTCCTTGCGGGATTCTCATCGAAGATAAACATCGCCGCCCTCTTTCCCGCCGGGAAAAAGGTAAGCGCTTGTAAACTAAGCGCTGGATAAACCGCGGGCAACCCTGATTTCTGCCGGTTCGTGATTACCTTAGAGTACATCCGATAGACATTACTGTAATGGAACGATTCCTTTTCGATGCAGGAAAGAGCGGCTTCTCTCCGCCCGCGGAAAAAAAACCGCGCCATAGGAGAAACGAGATGCGGTCTCCAAAACGGGTCTTCCTGGCAGCGGTCCTGGCGCTCCTGGTTGCCGGGCCGCTTGCCGCTTCCGCCGCGCACGAACCCGTGAATTCGTGCATCATCATTCCGGAAATAATGAACGAACGGGAAGCTTCGGCCCCGCAGGCCGCCGGCGGCTCCTACCAGCCGGATTCCTGCATAACCCGGAACACGCAGGCGCTCCGTCCCGCCGGATAGGCCGATGAATCGCGGCACGGGTTCGGTGAGTGCCGGGCGGACTGAAAACGCAGGGGCAAAGGCGGGCCGGGACGCGGCCCCTGGATTGGGGAAGTCACTCGCGGTGGAAAGGGGGGGGACCTTTGCGCTTTAAACCTAATCCTTGCTGCCGATGATCTGGTTGAGCTTGTCTATCAGGGCTTCCTGGGACTTCGAACACTTGTCGCACGAACTCAGGTGGTCCAGGAACGCGGTGATATTCCATCCTTCGTAGGTCTTTATACCGAGTTCCACGGGATCGCGTCCGCACAGCAGGTTGATCATCTTGCCCTCCAACTGAATTATGGTTTTCTGTTTAATTACAGCAAAACAGTCCTCTAGAGGAACAAAAAAGAAAAGCGCGCCCGCACGGAGGCTGTACGCGCCGGACAATGCATCGAGC
>LUZZ01000354.1 GCA_001603845.1 Syntrophobacterales bacterium Delta_01
GCTGGTATTGGCCGGGATTCCTCCCATCATGTAGTGGCAGGTGGGGTGGACGGGAATGAGGTCTCTCACCGGGTCGAGGCCCAGGTAGATCCTCACGAAGGAGGAAATATCCGAAAGCCTTTCGGCCAGCTTCTTTTCCCCCAGGTGAGTGAGGTCGAGGTGCACGTAGTCGCCGCCGTCGATGCCCCTTCCCTCCCGGATTTCGGTATAAATGGCGCGCGAGACCATGTCCCGGGGGGCCAGGTCCTTGATGGTGGGCGCGTACCGTTCCATGAACCGCTCGCCCGCGCCGTTTCGGAGCACGCCGCCCTCGCCCCTCGCCGCTTCGCTGATGAGAACGCCCAGCCCGTAGATCCCCGTCGGGTGGAACTGGACGAATTCCATGTCTTCGAGCGGGAGGCCCAGTTTATAGGCAAGCGACAACCCGTCGCCCGTGCTGGCAAAGGCATTCGAGGTGACTTTGAATACTTTCCCGTATCCGCCCGTGGCGATCATCACCACCCGGCTGTGGAAGAAATGAATTTCCCCCGTCGCCAGCCCGTAGGCCACCAGCCCCGCGACCCGTCCTTCCCGGACGATGAGGTCCAGGACGTGAAACTCGGGATAAATTTTGATCCCCTTGCGCACGGCCTCGAAATACAGGGTGTCCATCATGACGCGCCCGCTCCTGTCCGCCGCGTAGCAGGCGCGCTTGACCGGCGCTTTGCCGAAATCCCGCGTATGCCCGCCGAAATTGCGCTGGGCGATTTTTCCTTCCGGCGTGCGGTTGAAAGGCACCCCCATGTGTTCCAGCTCGTAAACCGCCCGGATGGCGTCTTTGGCCAGGATCTCGGCGACGTCCTGGTCGGTCAGGTAGTCGCCCCCCTTAACGGTGTCGTACATGTGCCATTCCCACGAATCGGGCTCCTCGTTTCCCAGCGCCGCCGCGATCCCGCCCTGGGCCGCCCCGGAATGCGACCGGGTGGGATAGACCTTGCTGAAAAGAGCCACGTCGGCCTTGCCGGCCACCTCGACCGCGGCCCTCAGCCCGGCAAGGCCCGCTCCGACCACCAGTACGTCGTGTTTGAATACCATGTAGGTCTCCTTGGGGGAAAAGCGGTTATGCCCGCCTGCCGGCGCAGCTTGCGCCGGCCTGAAACCGCCCGGCAAAGAAAATCCCCCTTTGCCTGAAAGGGGGAAGGGATGGTTCTCTCATCGGGCTCGCACCACGGGCAAAGCGTGACGGTATCGGCGGGACGGTTCAGCCCCTGCTGTCCATCGGCTCATACGTACATCCTATCGCCCCGCAGTAATGGCCGACATACTCGGCCTCCGGCCGATAGAGAGCCGGTTTTTCCTGGGCCTCGGCGAACTTTTCCTCGATGATGTGGGCACACCACCCGGAAATCCTGGAAATGGCGAAAACCGGGGTCATCACGTCGGTGGGGATTCCCATGAGCGAGTAGACCGAACCGCTGTAAAAATCCACATTGGTCCGGATATTGGTCTTGCCGCGGGCTTCGAACTCCTTGTACCCCGCTTCTTCGATAGCGGTGAGATACTCGTACCACTGCTGCCGGCCCATTTTCTTCCCGAGCCGTTCGGACATTTCCTTCAATATCTTGGCGCGCGGGTCGATGGTCTTGTAGACCGCGTGGCCCATTCCCATGATCTTCTCGCCGTTTTCCACCTTGTTGTGCACCCAGCCGGGGATATCGGCCTTCGACTTTACCTGCGACTCGACCTCCAGCAGCATCTTCATCACACGCGCGTTGGCGCCCCCGTGAAGCGGGCCGGAAAGGGCCCCCACGCCGGCCGTGACCCCCGCGTACATGTGCGCGTTCGTGGAGACTACCTCGCGGCAGGCAAACGTCGAGGCATTGAACGTGTGGTCGGCGTGCAGCACCAGGCAGACGTCGAAATCGTGGGCCACTTCCCTGTCGGGCTTATTCCCGGTAAGCTGCCAGAGGAAATTGGCGGCATGCGGCAGGGTGCTGTCCGGAGGCAGGGGTTTCTGGCCGTTGCGTATCCGGTTCCACGCGGCGACGACGGCCGGCACCCGTGCAATCAGCCGGATCGCCTTCCGCACGTTGGCCTCGCGCGACTCGTCGTAGAGTTCCTGGTCGGCGGCACCCAGCAGCGGGATGCAGGACTGGAGCACGTCCATGGGATCGGCATCCTTGGGCAGGCTTGCCAGAACATCCGGGATGAACGCCGGGATTTCGCGGGCCTGGACCACCTGGCGCTCGAACCGCTCGATTTCGCTCTCCACGGGCAGATGACCGTTCAGGAGCAGGAACGCGGTCTCCATGAACGTCGAACGCTGCGCCAGTTCCTCGATGCGGTACCCCCTGTAGATCAATATCCCTTTTTCTCCGTCGATATAGCTGATCTTCGTATCGGCCACGGTCACACCCCTGAGGCCGGTATTTTTTACCCGTACTTGTCTTTCGGCCATATTAAAACCTCCGGGACTTCTCCATAATGTCACAACCCAAATCCGGGGCCCGCGACGGACCCCGTTTAAAATCTCAGAGCCCCTGTTTGACGATGTTGAGCGCACCGCCCGCCAGGAGCTGCCTGCGCATCCTGGGCGAAACGTGCAGCAGTGTTTTTATCGCGGCACCGTCCACCCGCACGGGGATTTCCTCGCCTCCCCCGGCGAGACGCTCGCGCACGCCTTCGTAGACCACTTTCGAGCCGGGCCGGAACATCTCCTGGTCCTCGGGCCGCGCGAACACCAGGGGCAAAATCCCGTAGTTGCACAGGTTGGCCATGTGTATCCTGGCGAAGCTCTTGGCGATCACGGCCCGCACGCCGAGATAGCGCGGCGCAAGGGCCGCGTGTTCCCGGCTCGATCCCTGCCCGTAGTTGTCGCCGCCGATAACGGTGACCGCGCCCTTTTCCTTGGCTTTCGCATGGAAATCGGGATCGACCATCGAAAACACGAACCGGCTGATGGCCGGGATGTTGGACCGGAGCGGCAGGATCTGGTTTCCGGCGGGCATGATGGTATCGGTCGAGATATTGTCTCCCACCACGAGCACCACTTCCGTTTCCAGTGTTTCCGGAAGCGCTTCGAAGGTGGGAAGCGGAGCGATGTTCGGTCCGCGCACCACGTCGATCTTGCGGAGATCTTCGCGGGGACAAATGATGGAGACTTCGTCCACCAGGTATTGTTCCGGGTCCTTGATCCTCGGGTATTCCATCTCTTTCCCGAGGTCCCGGGGGTCGGTGATGACCCCCTTGAGGGCCGCCGCGGCGACCGTTTCCGGCGAACACAGGTACACCTGGTCGTCCTTGGTGCCCGACCGGCCGGGGAAGTTGCGGGGCATCGTGCGCAGGCTGACCTGCCCGGTGCCCGGCGCCTGGCCCATGCCGATGCAGCCCAGGCATCCCGGTTCATGGATGCGCGCACCGGCGCGCAAAAGAGGAAGCACTCCGCCGCCCGCGGCGATGTTTTCTATCACCTGGCGACTGCCGGGGTTCACGTGGAGCGAAGTCCAGGGGGAGCTGTGCCGGCCCTCGACGATCCGGGCGACCACCATGAGGTCCCGGAAGGAGGAATTCACGCTGCTTCCCACGATGACCTGGTCCACCTTGATGCCCGCCACCTCGCGCACCGGCACCACGTTTCCGGGTGAAGACGGTTTGGCGATGAGCGGTTCGAGTTTCGAAAGATCTATTTCGGCGTGCTCGTCGTAGTCGGCGCCTTCGTCTCCGTGAAGTTCGACCCAGGCGTCTCTCCGGCCCTGGGCTTCGAGATAGGACCGGGTGTTTTCATCCGACGGGAAGATGGACGTGGTGGCCCCCAGTTCGGTGCCCATGTTGCCGATTGTCTCGCGATCCGTTGCCGAGAGGTTTTTTACCCCGGGGCCGTAGTATTCCACTATTTTCCCGATGCAGCCCTTTACCCCGTAGCGCTTCAGCATTTCCAGAATCAGGTCCTTGGCGCTCACCCAGTCCGGCATCTCTCCCGTGAGCTTGACGCCCAGGACCACCGGGCACGGCAGATGATAGGGGTATCCGGCCATGCACAGCGCCACGTCCAGTCCCCCGGCCCCTATTCCCAGGACCGACACGCCGGCCGCACCCGGAGTGTGGCTGTCCGAACCCAGAAGCGTTTTGCCGGGAATCCCGAATCTTTCCATGTGCACCTGGTGCGACACGCCGTTTCCGGCCGGGCTGAAATGCAGGCCGTAATGCGCCGCCGCGGTTTGCAGGTAGCGGTGGTCGTCGGCGTTCTTGTTGTCGGTTTGCAGGATATTGTGGTCCACGTACTGGACGGCCAGCTCGGCTTTTATCCCGTCCAGGCCCAGCGCTTCGAACTCCAGCATGGCCATCGTCCCGGTGGCGTCCTGTAAAAGGATCTGGTCGATCCGGATTCCGATCTCCTCGCCGACTGTGATTTTGCCTTCAACTAGGTGTGATTCGAGTATCTTTCGAGTCAGATTCTTCGCCACTGGTTTTCTCCTGTTCGATGCAAAACGCTTCGCGGTTCCTGGCGGTATGGCCCGGCGCCGTGCCCGCAACAACCGGGCAGGCCGGGTGAAAATACCACGGCGGGAGGAGCCTCGCTGCAGTTACCCCCTGAGAACGGCAGCCGGCAAACCGGCGGGATTCCCAATAGAAAGTTTTCATCCCGGCTGCGCCTGAAAATGCCATTTATTCAATACATCCGTATACAAAACCAAATTGCACACCAAACCTAAGTTTGCGCCCATACAATGTCAATTACGGAGCTTGCGGGCACTGTTTGCGGGGTTCGAACCGGGGTGGGATTTGCGAATCGATGCCTGTCGCAGCCGCAGAGCGTAATAAAAAAAGGGACTGCCGCCCGCTTACAGGATGCAGTCCCTGATGTTCCTATATTGAAAGCAGAGGGGAGTCGATGCCTATTTGATTCTCTCGCCGAGCGTTTTGCCGGCTTTGAACTTAACAACCTTGGAAGCGGGGATGCTGATCTTTTCTCCGGTCCTCGGATTGCGGCCCTCGCGCTCCGACCTCGTACCAACGCTGAAGGTCCCGAAACCTACCAGCGTTATTTTGTCTCCCTTGGCGAGAGCGTCCGAAACGGCGGCAACGAAACCGTCAACAGCTTTCTCCGCCTGGGACTTGGTGATCCCGCCTTCACTTGCGATCTTTCCGATCAATTCTGCTTTCGTCATTTCTTTCCTCCTCGCGAAAAAGTTAAAACCCCCTCCTGGACCAAAACCAACTGAGAAACCTCTCTCCCTTCACCCCCTCTCGGGAAAACTGCCCCTGTTTGTTAAAATAGACGAGCGAGCGAACCTGTCCTTTTCTCGGGAAGCCGCCCTCCGGGCATTTGCCCGCAGACCCGCACCCGGTCTGGCTTCAGTTCAACCGCGTATTTCTTTTAGTATCAGAGCCTTTGATTTGTCCATAAAAATCTTACTGGAAGCCGGGAAAAAAAACTCGCTACTCTGCTCTGCATAATATTGTGTGGAAAGGCAAATCGCAAATGGATTTTTCGGCATGCCGCTCCGCGGTCCGTTGCAATTGCACGGACGAGGATATATAAATGTGCATATATACTCGGGTCTTCTCTCCAACCAAC
>LUZZ01000355.1 GCA_001603845.1 Syntrophobacterales bacterium Delta_01
AACCTCTTCAGGCGAAGAGAGCTTTGGGAATTGTTCAATCCTTTGTCAGACGTACAGAACCGGCGACATGGCACACAATTGTGCTTGAATTACAGCTACTTGTAACCGGACACCAGTGGCTTGTGGCTAACACTGGTTGGCAGCGCTGATGAGAATCGCCAAGGTCCCGGTCCGCCTCAACGAACTGCAGCGGACATAGTCCTGGCAGTGGAGCCGCATTTTGAGATTCTCTCACTCATGCCCACTCATTTCGGATCGAATCGTTCAAATGCACCCAGGGCTTGGCGGTGCGTGATGGAAAAACGGCAGGCGACCAGGATCTGAAGAATGGCTCCTACTCAATAAATCTAATCACTGGAACAGTTTTCAGTGAAATGCCCGGATTGGATGCAAGCTCCTTCAGTTCCTGCTTGAATCGTCCGGCACATTGAAGAAGGTCGGCCACATCGATCCCCATGCATTCGGGAGCAAAGGGGCTCAAAAGCTCTATGCCGGTGGAGACAAGCCTCACGGCCCCTTTCAGGTTTGACCGCTTCGCGTGGTAGATCGCAACACCTATCTGCAGGATGCCCTTATAGAGGTCCCGTGTTTTTCCCCGCGTTTCTCTCCAGATTTCTTCCAGCGTTTCATGGCACTCGTAGTATTCACCCCTATTGAACTGCCCGATGCCTTCCAGCAGCATTAACGGGGGCTTTCCGATGCAACTGTCATCCATATTTGGTTCCTTTGGCTTTGTTCGACCCCTGACCAGTGTAACCTTGCAACCGTGCAACCAGATAAGAGATAATAACCGAAGAAATGATTTCAGTGAACTGGAAGCTCTTTTCCCAAGAGCTTCGGAAAAGGTTGTCCAAGGGCTGAGGAACTAACCGTGAAGAGCTCAGATGATCTCTGCCTCTGCGCCGGAGGGACCAAATACAAGGAATGCTGCGCCCAAAAGCGGAAAGCCGAGGCACGGCGAGCCATGCTCGATGCGGCAGCAAAAGAGGTGCGGGAGCTGCTCGAAAGCCGCAGCTTTGCCTCGCCGGAACAGGTCTTGCGCGGTTGCTATTCATCGCGCTGCCTTGACAGCTTTGCCGGCTTCCTGGGGCTGGTGGAAATTCAGCGTGATTCCGGTGAGCGTTTTAGCGGGGATTTCCGCCTGAGAAAACTTCCGCTTCTCGATCATGTCGTCCAGTTTCATCTGTGAGGTGAGAAGATGGCCAAGAAGAAAGGACCGGTTGATCCGCTGAATGATTTGCTGGCGGCGGCCGACCCGGAGGTGTTGATCAATTTGATTGCCCATCTTGCCAATTTGGGCCCTGGTATGCGCCGCGAGTGTTTCGATTACCTAAAGAAGCACGTGAGGCTTTCCCCCGAACAGAAAATCCGCTCGGAAGGGGAAATCGTAATGGCGCTTTGGTGGGAGCTGTACCCTGATCTTAAGGACCTGGATGCTTACGGCGGCGGTGATGATGAGGTTGGGGACCACGTCGCCGGCCTCCTTTACGATATTGAGCAAAAACTCGCATCAAAACGAATTGGTGAAGAGATTCGCCGGGAGTTGCTGGACGAAGTTGTCCCGTTCATTAAAAGCGGTAACGCAGGCATGGATGATCCGCTGTACGATCTGGCTTACGGTACCTGTTACAACGATGAGGAGTGGCGCCGCCTTGCGAGAGCGCTTGAAGCCATCAACCGGGAATGGCCGACCGACCATGCCCGGCGGATCTATCGCGAGCTGGGCGATAGAGAAAAATATCTGGAACTGCGCTGCAAGAAGCTGGTGTATGGCGGGGATTATTATGATCTGGCCTCATTTTACTGGGATGAAGGAAACCGCGAAAAGGCCATTGCAGTAGCGCAGGAAGGAGAGAAGAAAGGCCAAGGGCGCATGGATGAGCTTCGCAAGTTCCTGTCGGCCCGAGCCCTCGAAAGCGGGGACCGGAAGCGGTATCTGGCCCTCCAATTTGAACAGACAATCGACCGTCTTACCCTGGCCGGTTACAAAGCCTTCAAGAAGATGTGCACTGCGGAAGAATGGAGCGAGTATGAGCCTAAACTCATCGAGAAGCTTGGCAATGCCTGGACATCGGAGCGCCTGCAGATCCTGATGCACCGTGAAGAGTACGATCAGGCTCTAGCGGTGCTGCTAAAACAGAGATATCCCTTCCGTGCCTGGGATTCGGACGAAGAATTGCGGACAGCCAAGCAACTCGAAACCCGCTTTCCCGATCAGGTCCTCGCCTATTATCTTTCCGGGCTGGGCAACCTTAACAGCAATGCAACCCGAAAAGACTATGCCGAGCGGGCTAAGGTCATGCTCAAAGTCAGGCACATGCTGGTGGATGTCATAAAAGACGGAAATCGCTGGAAGACGTTTGCAGGCAAGGTCAAGCGCGATAATGCACGCCGCCCCGCATTTCAGGAGGAATTCGCAAAGGTTATTCCGGGATGGACGGAATTGGTCTGAGAACCATTGCAGGATGTCTTCATTAGCAGGGCGGCCGGTTCCGCCGGATGTGCGGTTGTAGGGAAAATTATTGATGTGAAATCCGACCGGAATGGGCTGTCGATTATCGCTAATCGGGACGGCGGATAATTCTCATCTAAGATCGATAACTTATAAATTTCACCCACAAAAACCAGCCGACTTTTAGAAACTATGGAATTCTCGGAATTACGATTTTTATTCCTGCCCGGGAGCTTCGAGCCCTCTTTGGCTGGTCGTCAACCTACAAGGGCAAACTGTAGAGAGAGAAATATATGGCGCGGATCGAAGAAGACAAGGAACGGGAAGAGCGAATCAGGATGGAAATCGCCGTCGATGCTTGTAATGAAGAAGAGATGGCAATGGGCTGGTACTACTATCTGGAAGATAAGATAAGATAAGATAAGATAAGATAAGGACTCCATTCAGTGCCCGGTGCATCGAGGAGAGACGGATCTCACCCCTTAAAAGGGGAGAAATCATAGAGGTAGTCGGCATGGCTCCAGAAGAAAGTTGCGAGAAGGAGATGTTTGTTGAGGTCAAATGGAAGGGTCGCACCTTCGGGGTCCCCTTGTCCCAACTCGATGGCGTTGGAGTAGATGAGGAAACATAAGAGGCCATTAACGACTGGCACTATTGGACTGGCAGGGGCTACGAGTTTTGAAAAGCCCCTGCGCAGACCACTGTCGCCAACCAGTATGATTGTCCGAGAATGAGTTATTTCGAACCGCCCTCCGGGGAGTGCTTGTGGCGGACCTTATCCACGCTTTCCGCCACGTCCATCAGCGGCTGCCGCCTTACTCGGTGGGGCAGCGCCAGTTCCGCGGCTTCGTCCACATCCTCCTTCCCAACCGCCGTTCGTCCATCGAAGGCCGCCAGCGCCTTGGCGGTTTTCATCATGATGATGTCTCCCCGGTGGCCGTCCACCCCCACTTCCAGGCAGTAGTCGGCAATGGCGTACAACCGGTCGCGGGCGATTTCCACTTTGTCATAGAGCCGCCGTGCGGCCTCGATCTTTTCGACAAGATCGAGGGATTCGCTTTCCCATTCGCGAGCGAAGTGCGCGGGGTCCTCGTCGAAAGCGACCCGCCTTTCCATGACCTGGACGCGGGCGTCGCGGTCCGCAATGCCTTCCACCCGCACGCACAAGCCGAACCGGTCCAGGAGCTGCGGCCGCAGCTCGCCCTCTTCCGGGTTCATGGTGCCGACGAGCACGAAACGGGCCTGGTGGGAAAAGGAGACGCCTTCTCTCTCGATGGTGTTCACTCCCATCGCCGCCGAATCCAGGAGCACGTCCACGACGTGGTCGTCCAGCAGGTTCACTTCATCCACGTAGAGAATCCCGCGATGGACGGCGGCCAACAGCCCCGGTTCCACGCGCTTTTCGCCTTTCTGAAGCGCATATTCGAGGTCGAGGGTCCCGACCACCCGGTCTTCCGTGGCCCCTACCGGGAGTTCCACCACGCGGATGGGGCGGGTCACTTCCTCCACCGGCTCGTGCGCCAGCCGTTTCTCCCGGCAATCCACGCGAAAACATTCCCGGCAATGAACCGGATCGTCCCAGGGGGCCAGTTGGAAAGGGCACTCCTTGACGACGGTGACGGCGGGAAGGATATCGGCCAGGGCCCTGACCGCCGTTGACTTGGCGGTTCCCTTTTCCCCCCGGATCAGCACGCCGGAAAGGGTGGGATTGACGAGGTTGAGGACAAGAGCGAGCTTCATGTGGTCCTGGCCGACGATAGCTACAAACGGATAGATGGAATGGTCGTTCATTTACCTGAATCTCCCTTTACGATATCCAGCAGGGTTTCGACCTGCAGGTCATTGGTTCGAAAACAACGGGCGCCGAGCGCAGAGGCGATCATTTCGGCGAGGCCGAATCGAAGAAGGCCCGTGGATTCCGTATCCACCACGATGAACCGGACCCTTTCGTCCCGGGCCAGGTTACGGGCCAGGGCGAGGGATTCGTCGATGGGCTTGTCGCCGAACAGGGATACGTTGGACCTTCCGTCGGTCATGAGCAAGACAATGGGCCGCGAGGTGGGGTCGCGTAGCGTTTGGCCGCGGAGCACCTCGCCGGCCTTGACCAGTGCCGCCGAAAGCGGGGTCCTGCCTCCAACGGGCATTTCCGTCAGCAGGCGGGCGGCCAGTTCGATGGAGGAGGTGGGCGGCAGGCTCACCCGCGCCTCGCTTTTGGAAAAAGAGATCATGGCCACCTTGTCGCGCTTCTGATAGGCGTCGAGAAGAAGCGACATGACGGCCCCCTTGGTGGCGGCCATTCTCCCGCGCGCTCCCATCGAACCGCTGGCGTCCACCACGAAGAGAAGAAAGTTGCCGATGCGCCGCTCCCGAATCTTTTCCCGGATGTCCTCGGGACGCAGGACAACGGCAATCCCGTTTCCGCGTTTGCGCCGAAGCTGGTAGGGGGCCGCGGCGCGCAGGGTGGCGTCGAGGGCTATGTCCTGAGTCCCGCGCGCCTCCGTGCTCCGCACGTAACGTCCCTGCCTTCCGCTGATGCGGGTCCGGGACCGCCGCCCGGAACCGCGCCGGAACACCCGGTCCTTGGGGGTCGTCAGGTGCTTGACCTTGAAGGTGTCGCCCACCTCGAAGACCTTTTCCAGCACATCCTGTTCCGGCGCATTGCTGGGCGATTCCTCCTCCGAGGGCGGAGAAGGCTCCGGTTCCTGCTCGGCTTCACCGGATTGTTCGGACTGCTCGGGCTTCGAGTCCGGCTCCTCGCGTTCATCTTCTTCGTGTTGTTCCTCCCGGTCCTGCTCGGGAGCATCCTCCGGATGTTCGTGTTCCTGCTCGCCGGAAGGCGGGGGCGGGGGCGGAGGAGCGGGGGCGGCATCCCGCTTGCGATGATAGAGCGCCAGGGGCGCCACGCGGGCGATGTCCTCCTCGGTCACTTCCGTCCGCTGATGGTAGGCGGCGTGAGCGCGGGCCGCCTGCTCGATGACGAGATCCGCCCGGTGCCCGGAGACCCTCGCCTCCCGGCACAAATCGCCGATGGAACCGCGCAGGGGAGCCGGCAAAACGACCTGGTCCAACAACCGGCGCGCCTCTTCGATCCCGGCCGCAATGGCGCGCGTCCGTGAATCGAACCGTCTGATGACGCCTTCAGGGTCCGCGTCGAATGCTTCCCGCAGGATCATCATCTCCACTCGTTCGTCCCGGCCCGGCACCCCGTGCACTTCCACGCACAGCCCGAACCGGTCCAGCAATTGAGGACGCAGCTCTCCTTCTTCCGGGTTCATGGTGCCGACCAGGGCGAACTGGGCGGGATGGGAAAAGGATATTCCTTCCCGCTCGATGCGGTTTTCCCGCGAAGCGGCGGCGTCCAGTATGACGTCCACCAGATGATCGTCCAGCAGGTTCACTTCGTCTATGTACAGGATCCCCCGGTGGGCCCTCGCCAGCAGGCCGGGCTGAATGACCCGGCAGCCGGTGCGAATGGCGCGGTCGAAGTCGATGCCGCCGGACACGCGATCTTCGGTGGCATTGAGCGGCAGGGTCACCACTCGGACTTTTCGCGAAACGGCGGGTTGAGTCCTGTCGCAGAGTTTGCACCGGCGGCAGTGTCGTCCCGCCTCCTCGGGACCGCATTCGAACGGGCACCCGGGATAAACCGTGATTGCGGGGAGCAGGGCGGCCAATGCCCTCACGGCCGTCGATTTTGCCGTTCCCTTCTCCCCCCGCACCAATACTCCGCCGATTCCCGGGTTGACGGCGTTCAGGAGCAGGGCCAGCTTCATATCCTCCTGGCCCGCGATCGCTGCAAACGGGAAGACCGGCGATAATGCATCCGCTTTCATAAATCTTTTCCTATCGTGTGTTCAGGTTTTGGGCCTCGGGGAAACCGGAGCACGGCAACCCGGCATTGCATCCCGATCCCTTCCTGCTTGCCTCCGGTCAAAAATAGTTCCGTGCAAGACTGTAAACCGGCCTGAGAAACGAGGCGTAATACAGTCCGTGAAAATAGAGAAGGTACGTCACCTTGACGGAAATCACCGACACGACGACCAGCACCAGGGACAACGCCACGGCCGTCTCGGCGGGATGCAGGCCCTTGTCCCTGCGCACCCGGCGCGTGACGGCGGGAGAAAAACCGCGGCATTCCACGGAAAGAGCCAGGTAGGACGACTTTCTCACCAGGTTTGCGAGCAACGGGTTCAAAATGATCCCGGCCGTTCGCAGGGGATGGATCGCCCCGCGTCCGATGGGACGGAAGCCCTTGATCCGCGCCGCCAGGAGAATGGCGTTGACTTCTTCCAGAAGAATGGGAATGAACCGAAACGCCGTCACCAGCATGAACGCCTGGCCGTAAGGGATGCGCATGCGCAGCAGGCCTTCCAGCATGTCCTGCGGTTCCGTGGTCCAGACGACCAGCATCCCCAGGGTGGTCATCACCAGGAACCGCAATCCCTGGACCATGCCGTGCACGAGACCTTCCCGGTAGAGTTGGATGCCGCCGGTCCATCGGCCGATGATTCCGGCATCCGAAGGGACGACGGTCAGGATCACGGTCCGGGGACTGCCGGCGAAAAAGATGGCCTGGCTGAGGGCCGTACCCCACAGCGCAATGATCAAAAACAGGAAAAGGATCCTCAGCTTGCGGACCTCGGTTCCCGCCAGGACATGGAGCAGCACGGCCAGGCAGAACAAAGCGCCGAGCGTGGCGGCCGTATCGATGAGGACCATCAAGATGGAAACGCAGAACAGGCCGATCAGCTTGACTCGCGCATCGAGCCGTTTCACCGGCGACGAAGCGGCATTGACGGCCAGGAGAGACTTTTTCATGCGCCGCTCCATGCCGCCACCAGGTCGTCCACCGTGGCCAGGGGGGCTTCGATGCCCAGCCCCCGTGCGATTTTCATCACGTCAACCGGGACCAGCGCGCATTCGGGATCGAACACGGACGGCCTGAAAAACCCGGCCGGCGGCCCGTCGTAGCGAACCCGGCCGTCCTTCAACACCAGCAGCCGCGTGGCATGGGCGATAGCCGTGCTCAGGTCGTGCGTCGAAAAGACGATGGTCCTGGACGTATGCTGGAAGTAGGTCATCATCTCGCTGATGTTGTTCCGGTCCTGGCCTGTGGTCGGCTCATCCAGCAGCAAAACGGGAGGCGCCAGGGTGAGCAGGGAGGCCACGGCGGTACGGAGCCTTTGCCCCCGGCTCAGCGCAAAGCAGTAGTCGTTTTGAAGGGGCGTGATCATCATCACGTCGAGGGATTCCCGCACCTTCCTTTCCGTTTCCCCGCCGTCCGTGCCGTTGTTGCGCAGCGGAAATCTCAACTCTTCGCCCACGGTATCGCGAATCAGCATCAGGTCCGGATTCTGCAGCAGCAGACCCGCACGGCGCCCGAGCACACGCTCCTTCTTCAGGCTCTCCCCGCCGTAACGTATCTGCCCGCGCAACGGCTTCAGCAAACCCGCCATGAGGAGCAGC
>LUZZ01000356.1:0-975 GCA_001603845.1 Syntrophobacterales bacterium Delta_01
GGTCGGGATTGGCCTGGATGTCGATCATCTGCACCGAAACCATATCGGGCCGCTCGACCGCCGCCTTTACGGCATTGAGCGCCTGGTCCGGGCAATAGGGACACGTGGGACTGACAAAAACCTTTATCTCCCGCCTGGAGTCCAGTTTCCTCAGGATCTTTTCCGAGTGCTCGCTGAGATTGCTGGTCCGGAATCCCAGCAGGAGTATGACGCCCACCAGCGTCCTGCCCTCTTCGCCGTAAGGCACCCCCAGGTAGCGGATCGAGTAGAGATCAGGGTTGAAGAGCAGCGTCGGGGCGGTGTCCACCCCCCACTTTTTCGCCTCCGGCGATTTCAGGTCGTATTGAGCGAACCCGATTTTGTCCGAAAGTTTTGCGAAGGTCTGGAGCAGGTCCTGAGCCGCCTGGTTCAGCACCTCGTTTTCGCCCTTTCTGGTGAAAAGGCGGATGTCAACCCTATTGGGCAGCGCATCGAATGCAGCCTTGAGATTGGCCTCCACGTCGCGCCCCAGCAAAGATTCCCCCTCATGCGATTGATTTGTTTTCGGCATCTTGACCCCTGCATCATGTTGGAATTAAAAGGAAAAGTAGCCGCCCGAAGGGCGCACAGACAAAAGATAAGAAATACAGGCCCTTCGCGCCAGAATGAAATGATGCCAATTCACGTTCAGGCCGGTATTTTCAAAAGAACGGGGGAAGGCTTTCGGGGGTGTTGCCGAAAAGGATATCAAGGTTCGCCGATAGCGGAATGAACGAAAATCTCCTCCCTGCGATGGGAGGGGCTAGGGGAGGGTGTCGTATTTTCAGGTACTTACTCCCCTTTCCCCGCACCCCGCGGAGCCGGCCGCCTGTGCAAGCGCACGCATGCCGAGCGCCGTAGCGCCAATTGAGCCGCGAAGCGGCGTGGAGGAGCGAAGGAGGTTCGCCCACCGGGGCGGTCCCGGCAGGCGGGATGCGGAAACAACGATACGGCGGG
>LUZZ01000356.1:999-5014 GCA_001603845.1 Syntrophobacterales bacterium Delta_01
TTTCACGTGGCAGCCGCCGCAGGTAACGGGACCGCTGGGGCGGCCCTGAGCCAGCATTTTCTGGTGACAGCCCGTGCAGCTCAGGTGAAACGCGTCCTTGAGCCGGACCATCTGGTCTTTGGCCTCGGCCGCCTGGTGGCACGTGCTGCAGGGCTGCCCCTCGCCGCCCTTGTTGTTCAAGAATTTGTCGTAGTCGTGGTGGCACCGCAGGCAGTCGATCTCCGAGGCGTGCAGTTCGTGGTTGAACTGCACGATCGGCCGTTGGTGCGTGCCCAGTTCAGAATGGTCGAGAGGTATCACAGAATCCTGGGAAAATGCCGAAACGGGTGCGAACGCGGCAAAAATCAGCAGGAACAGCAAGAGCTTAACGTGCTTCATCAGAATTCCTTTCATTCCCGGTCCCGCCGAAATATTTTTCTCCCTCTGGAATACGGCAGCGCCCCGGAAGTAAAATCGCCCTATTCCTCGCCTTTTTCGTTTACGTCATTTTCGGGCAGGAACTTCTCCGGGATTATCATGGCCTCGGTGATGACCTCCTTGAACGAAACCACCTTGACGCCGAGGTTGTATTCCTTGTTGAGGTCGCGGATCTGGTCGAAGCAGTTGTGACAGGGGACGATCACCGTCTTGGCCCCGGTAGCCCTGATCTGGTCGGCCTTGACCTTCCCGGAGATCATCCGTCGCTTCTTGAATTCGGCCCCCATGGGAATGAAGCCGCCCCCGCCGCCGCAGCAATGGTTGTAGTCGCGGTTGGGAGCCATATCGCGAAAATCCTTGGCGAGATAGTTCACTACCGCGCGGCCTTCCTCCCAGAGACCGCCGTTGCGCGACACGTTGCAGGGGTCCTGGTAGGTGACCGGTTCCGTCAGCATCTTGTCCGGGTCGATCTTGATGCGGCCGTCTCTCAGGTATTCGTAGAACAACCGCACGGAATGGATCACCGGCACCGGAGGCTTTCCGTCGCGGTAGCCGGCAAAGTAGGGGCCCTCGTACTTCGCCGACCGGTAGGCGTGCCCGCATTCGGTAATGGCGATCATCTGCACCCCCAGCTCTACGGCCTTGTCGTACATGAGCTTGACCACGTGGCCGGCGACCGCCCTGTTTCCGGCAAACATCGCCAGGTTCGTGCAGTCCCAGCCGGTGCTGGGTATGGTCCAGTCTTCCTCGGCCACCGTGAAGATCTGGGCGGCCATGGCGATGTCCTGGGGATAGTACATCGGCTCGCGCGCGTTGACCGTGTACATGATCCTGGCGCCCTTCTTGTCGATGGGAATTTCGAGGCCGCGGATTTCCTCGGCGGTCTCCTCGCCCATCCACGAGCAGGTTTCGACGAAGTCATCCGTGCTCATCCCCATCTGGTTGCCGGTGGTCGTATAATTCTCGATGGTCCTGGACAGCCCTTCGGGCACGATCCCCTGGGAATTGCACACGCCGCGCGCGGCGGCAATCATGCTGGCGATGTCGATCCCGAAAGGACAAAACATCGAACAACGCTTGCACATGGTGCACTGCCCCCAGATCACTTCGTAGCAGTGTTCCAGGAATTCGCGCGTCACCTCGCCCTTCCTGCGGTACAGCTCGCCCAGGGTCGTTTTGACCTTATAGGCGGGGCTAAGCTTGGGGTCCTTGCCATTCGCAGTGTAGAAAAAACAACTGTCGGCGCACAAACCGCAGCGCGAACAGATGCTAAGCCACATCCGCATCCTGGCTCCATCGTTCATCTCCAGGATTTCACGGATTTTGGCCGTATTTATCGGTTTTTGAGGCTCGTCGCTCATCTTAAGGCTCTCCTCGGATATTCAAAATCTGACATACTGCCATCAACATCGCTCGCGCGTCCCCGGCCGGGCTACCAGGTGCGTGCTCCCCGGCGCGATCCCATCTCGACTCCAATGGCCGCGCGGGAGAAGAAAAACAACAGGACATGCCCGAGCTTGCTGAACGGAATGACAACCAGGAGCACTTCGGCAAACAGTATGTGTAAAACGAGCATCGGCTCGTAGGGGCCTATCTGGTGGTACGCCAGAAAACCGGTCGCAAAGGGCAGGATGCTCAAAATCAGTAAAAAATAGTCCCACGCCGAAGTCATGATGCGGACCTCGGGACGCAGGATCCGGCGAAACAAAAGCACAAGGGCCGATATTATGCACACGACGGTCAGGACATCGGTGGTCGATTCGGCAAACGAAGGCAGACTGACCCGGAACGCCTCGTACCACAGCGTGTTGTGGGCCAGGAGAAACAAGGGCGTGGCCAGCACACACACGTGGAACACGTAAAAGGCAATCCCGAAAACGGGCTGCGAACGCAGCGACACGCTTCCCAACGGCAGCAGCCAGTGGTAGATGGAGCGCAAGGCCCACTTCCAATCGGCATGGTTCCAGAAAACCTTGTCCCGTTCCCTGCTCAGCCCGAAAAGAGCGGACGCCCGTACGATCAGGCCGCCGATGCAGACGGTGAAGGCGACCCAGGCACCCGGTCCCGTCAGGAATTCATACAACTCGTTCATGTACTGACTCTCCCCCTGCAGAGTGCGTTGCATAAGTTAAATTTGTACGCGAATTCACTAGCTTATGGTTCAAAGGATAAAAAAGTAGCATACTTGCGCTTGTGCGAAAAGCACAAAGTCGCCGATACTTGCACATCTTGACTATAATTGTACAGGATAAAACTCGATTTTTAACCCCCCGCCGGGACGAATTTTTCAGCCGTTTCCCATGGATAGCAGGCCCCGCCGCCTGCGGGACGGCTTGAACCGGGGAGGGATCGGAACGCACCACGCTTTTTCGACCGCCAAACGCCCGCTTCCCTCGTAAGAGGCCGCTCCGGCCCTGTAAAAAACCATCCGTTTCTGGTATCGTGTGTATCTTTTCGAGCGCCGGTCCGGGTCTGGACCGGGCAAATGGTTCGTGTGGATAGACCATATTTCCTACTATTTTACAAGGAATTTGCTTCCCCCTGTCCCGGCATTTATCCGGCGAGGGGCCGGCAAGGCGCAAAAGCCCAGCGGACGCCGGTTTTACGGGAATGCAGTCCGTATTGGCCGAGCGGCCGGCACCCGGTTTCCGGTGCATTGAAGGAAGGCCCGCGCTCTTTCCCTCCCCCGGGGGAATATGTTTTCGACAGCCTTTCCGCAAGTGATTACAAAAGTGAAGAGGCCGCCGCCGGGCCGCCGTCGAGTCCCAAACAATATAAGGAGGAATAAACCATGGCCCCTGCTTCCCTTGCGGGAAAGCCTGCTCCACCGTCGCTGCTAGTAAATGTCGCCAAGCTGGTCACCGCCTACTATACCGCTCATCCTGATCCCGACGAAAAATCGCACCGGGTGGAGTTCGGCACTTCCGGCCACCGGGGGTCGTCTTTGAGAAGCAGCTTCAATGAAGATCACATCCTGGCCATTTCCCAGGCCATTTGCGAATACCGCAAGCTAAACGGCATCGCGGGCCCCGTTTTTCTCGGCAAGGACACGCACGCGCTTTCCGAGCCCAGCTTCGCCACGGCCATCGAAGTGCTGGCAGCCAACGAAGTGGACGTCATCGTGCAGTCGGACTGGGGCTACACTCCCACCCCGGTGATCTCGCACGCCATCCTGGTCTACAACCGGTCGCACGGCGGCCCTCCCGCCGACGGGGTGGTGATCACCCCCTCGCACAACCCGCCGGAAGACGGGGGCTTCAAGTACAACCCCCCGAGCGGCGGGCCGGCGGACACTCACGTCACTTCCTGGATCCAGGACCGGGCCAACGAAATACTGCGGGGCAGAAACCACGAGGTCCGGCGCATCTCGTTCGAGAAGGCCGTGCGCAGCGGCGCCGTGCGGACGCAGGATTTCATCGGCGCCTTTGTGGGCGAGTTGGAGCAGGTGATCGACATGGACGCCATCCGGTCCGAGGGCATTCGCTTGGGCGCGGACCCCATGGGAGGATCGTGCCTTCCCTACTGGCAGCCGATCGCCGAGCGCTACGGGCTGCACCTGGAGGTGGTAAACGAGCACGTGGACCCCACGTTCGGGTTC
>LUZZ01000357.1 GCA_001603845.1 Syntrophobacterales bacterium Delta_01
GGAACCGACGTCGGCCGACAGCTCGTCCACTTCGTAGGGAGGTTTGCGCGTCGGGAAAAACGGAAGCTGCACGATCACCATGCCCGGAATGACGCGGGTCTGGCAGGCGAGCCCCGTTTTGAGCTTGTTGGATTCCGGGTCGATGTAGAGGGCCGCGCAGGCCCCGCACACGCCGCCCCGGCAGCCGCAGCCCCTGGTGTAGCGATGTCCCGAGTACTCGAAAGCCTGCAGGACGGTGAAAGAATCAGGCACATCGTAGCGTTTGCCCAGAAAGAAAACCGGCACCATTTTATTGTCTGGATGCTCTTGCATTGGTCTGCCAACTCCCTGGAATCACCAAGACTTGGGTTATTGCTGCACTTTTCGAAATGACTTTTCGAAACGATAATCGGGCAACAACATGGGACTTGTAGCCTGGCGCCCGAGCCCCAGTTCGTCCAACTCGCGCGTGTAGCCGTCAACGTGCGAAAGCGTGAGCCGCCCCAATTGGATATCCCGGAATTTCGCCCCGATATCCAGCCCGGCCCGGCGTCCGAACACGAACAGGTCGCTCAGCGAGTTGCCTCCGAGCCGGTTGCGCCCGTGCACGCCGCCGGCGGCTTCGCCCGCCACGTACAGGCCGGGAATCTGCGTGCGGCCGAAATCGTCCGTTATGACTCCGCCGTTTTGATAGTGCTGGGCGGGATAGATCAGGATGGGTTCCGCGGCAAAATCAATGTTGTACTGTTTGAAACGGTGGTACAGGTGAGGGTACGACTTCTTCACGGTGCCTTCGCCGTGGAAGACGTCGATGAGGGGCGTGTCCAGCCAGACGCCCTGCATGCCGGTGGGCGTGGTGATGCCCTTGCCGCGGCCGATGACCTGCCGCACGTTGGCCGCCGCCACCATGTCGCGGGTCTGGAGTTCGTTGATGTAGCGCTGCCCGTCCACGTCGACGAGCTGCGCGCCGCGGGAGCGGGACACTTCCGTCACCAGCAGGCCGATCAGTTGGTCGGGATAGGCGGTCCCCGTGGGGTGAAACTGGATGGAGTCCATGTAGCCCAGCCTGGCCCCCGCCCGGTAGGCGATCACCAGTCCGTCGGCGGTCGCCCCGTAGTGATTGGTGGTGGGGAAGTTCTGGATGTGGAGCCTGCCGATGCCGCCCGTGGCGATGACGGTCGTCTTGGCCTGGATCACCCGGAAGGAGTTGGTGTCCAGGTCCAGCAGCACCGCTCCGGCGCACTGCCCCTTGTCGTCCAGCAGCAGTTCGACCGCCGGGGAGAATTCCAGCACCCGGATGTCTCTTCTTTCCACCTCGGCCCGCAGGACGTGGATGATGCTCATGCCCGTGTAGTCGCCCACCGAGCAGACCCTGGGCCGGGAATGGCCGCCGGCCAGCAGGGGGTTGGGCAGGTCCGAATCCGGGTCCCTGTCGAAGGGCACCCCCAGGTCTTCGAGCCACTTGATGCAGTGCGGGGAATCCAGGGCCAGTGCGCGGACAAGCTCCGGAATGTTGGTGAAATTCCCCCCGCCCATGGTGTCCAGGTAATGAATGGAGGGCGAATCGCCCGGCGAGATCGCCGCGTTCACGCCGCCTTCGGCCATGATCGTGTTGGAGTCTCCGACCCTGAGCTTGGTGGCGACGGCCACCTTTGCCCCGGCGTCGTGGGCGAAAAGGGCGGCCGTCAGGCCCGCCCCGCCCGCCCCGATGACCAGGGCGTCGACCGACAGGTAGCAGTTGTCGAGCGAAACGCGGGCGGGATCGACCATGCCTGCCGATTCCAGCAGGTCGACGAACTCGCTGGCCGCCTTCTCCCCCTTGTTTACTCCTATGTGGATTTCCCGGTGAGCACCCGGTCGATAATCGGGATGGTACTCCCTCAGTAGCTGGTTCTTCTCATCCAGGCTGAGCAGGGGAATCTTCTGACTGATTCGGAACTCCCTCGTTGCTTCCAGCTTCTTGATGGACTCCTGCATGGATTCTGGATAGGCCATTCTTAACCCCGCTTTTTGGAACGTTGAGTTTAGCCCTGCCTGGGGCTCGCTTTCCTGACCGGATTTGGATAGTAGCCCATATTCCGTGAGATCTCCGCGGCCATGCTGACAACCATTCTCGCCAGGGATTCCGTTTGCTCGCCGAGAATGCGGGCCGGGTCGCCGACCATGGAGGTGGACGCCGACACATTGCCCAAAGCATCGAAAATGGGGGCCCCGATGGCGGCCCTGGCCTGCAGATGTTCCTCCCTGTTGATCGAATATCCCCGCTGCCGGACTTCTTCGAGCTCATGCAGCAGACTTTCCCGGTTGTTGACGGTTTGCGGCGTGAATTCGAAGTACTCGACCTTTTCGAGATAATCGTCGAGATCGGCGGGGCTGAAATAGGCCAGCAGCGCCTTGCCCATGGCGGTGCAGTAGAGCGGGAACCTCACTCCCAACTGGCGCACCAGGAAGGGCTGTGTCCTGGGGT
This sequence comes from Syntrophobacterales bacterium Delta_01, assembly GCA_001603845.1. GTDB lineage: Bacteria > Desulfobacterota > Syntrophobacteria > Syntrophobacterales > Syntrophobacteraceae > SbD1. The sequence goes on from LUZZ01000357.1 coordinate 2,447, forward strand.
AAATGTCGAGGGTCGTGATGCCGGTGTGGCCGTCAAGGATACAGACGCGGATGAGCAGATGGGTCTTGAGCGCGAGCCTGTGGGCGGGGCCGGCGGATTTTTCGTTGATGTCCAGGCTGCCGGCCAGAACGACGCCCAGTTCGTAGATCTTCAAACCGAGCTTGTACTTTTTAGTGTACGGGTCCTGTTCGAGAAAGCCCTCTCTGAGCAGGGTGCGCACCAGGCCCTGCGCGGTGGCTTTGTGGATGCCCAGACAATTGCTGATTTCGGTAAGACCCAGCATGGGGTTGGCGATGGTGAACAGGTTGAGAATCGCCAGAGCCCGTTGAACCGATTGGATGAGCATGTCATACTCCTACTTACTATTTAATCCAGTGTCTGATTTAGTCATATAGAGTATGCTCCAGAGCGTGTCAACAGAAAATACACAGTGATGCAGAAAATTGTGCAAACAGACGCCCGACAACCATCGGCCGGAAAAGAAAGGGGGGGGCCGGCCGGCCCCCGAATTGGGCGCCGCCGCCTTGTGGGCTAAGGCTTTGCCGGGTTTTGGGATCATCGGGCGTCACCGATTTTTAGCCCGGACTTCGCATCGCTTGTTGCTAAAAACATCACGTTCTGTCCCATCGCTCCGCACGGGCTACCAGCGGACGCGGTAGCGCTCCAGTTTTTCCTCGTCTATTTCCACTCCCAGCCCCGGTTTTTCCGCCACGTCGATCAGGCCGCCGGCGAGTGCCACGGGCTCTTTGAGCAGGTCGTCTTCCAGGCGCAGAAAATAGGTGTTCTCAATGGGGTACCGGATATTCCGGAAGGCCTTGGCGAAATGCACTGCGGCGACGGTCCCCAGTGCGCCGTCTCCCTGGCTCCCCACCAGGCAGGGGAGCCCCGCCTGTTCGCACAGGTTCACGATCTTTTTGGCCTGGAAGTAGCCGCTCCTTGCTATTTTCATCACAACCAGGCCGATCACCCCTTCCCGGATCTCGTGGGCGACCATGGCCGGCGTAAAGCAGCTTTCGTCTCCCGAGATGGGGACCGATATGGAATCGGCCACCTTGCGGCGAAGCTGCCCGATGGACTTGGAAACCGGCTCCTCCGCCCACGCCAGCCCGTACTCCTCCATGGCCCGGATGGCGTCGATGGCGTCGAAGGGCGCATAGGCCTGGTTGGCGTCGATGTAGAGCAGCGCCTCGTCGCCCACCGCTTCCCGGATCTTTTGAAAGCTCTCCAGATCCTTTTCGAGGTCCAACCCCACTTTCACCTTGAACGCCTTGATGCCCCTGGCGAAAAGGTCCCCGGCCTCGGCCGCCATTTTGTCCGGTTCGTTGATCCCCATCATCCAGGACACCGGCACGGGGCCTTCGTTCCAGCCCCCCAGCAGCCGGTAGACGGGCTGGCCGGTCGCCCGGCCGATGACGTCGTGGAGGGCGACGTCCACGGCCGCCTTTGCCGTGAGGTTTTCCTTAACCTTTTCCAGCCGGTAGTGTATCGGCTCCAGGTCGAAGGGGTTCATGCCCAGGATGGACGGCGCCAGCGCCTCCTCGATCACCGTGCAGATGGATCGTTGCGTGCAGCCGTAGATGTGGGGCCTCGGCGGGGCCTCCGCGATGCCCGTGATTCCCTCGTCCGTATGAACCTTTACCAGCACGTGATTGCAGAATTTGCTCACCCTCAGGGCGAACTGGAAGTGCATATCCTGCTTGAAAGGGATATTGAAAGGAATGGCTTCGATTTTGGATATTTTCATTGTTTTCCTCTTCTATCGCAGGGAAGCCCGTTGGAAGCCGCGACCGGCACGGGGGGCCGCAATGCTGTTGACTTTAGGAGCGACGCTCCATGGACTCCCCTCCCTTGGCGGGAGGGGCAGAGGGAGGGGGGTTGATATCGCTCAGTTTTTCACCCCCACCCTGCCTCCCCCATCAAAGGGGGAGGAGCTTAAAGTCAACAACATTGACGAGGGGCCGCCCCTAGAGTTCACAGCCGATCCGGAACGCCTCCAGGGTAGCCTGCGGAATGCCGCCGGGCGCCCTGGCGTCGCCGATCACGTGCACGCCGCACGGAAGCGACCGGATCTCCTCATAGAGCGCCGAATCCGGCCGCCGCCCGCTCGCCAGCACGACCACTTCGGCATAGATGCACGTTTCGGTGCCCGTCCGGTTGTTGCAGACGAGCACCCCATCCCGTTCCATACATTTCATTTGAGATTCGACCAGGTACCGGACCTTTTTTTCGTGCAGCCGCTCGATGAGCAGCGCCCGCGTGTGGGCTTCGCCCACGGCCCCGATTTCCGGGAGAATCTCGACAATGGTCACCGCCTTGCCGCTGTCCGCGAGGTACTCGGCCGTTTCGCAGCCGATCAGCCCTCCGCCCAGGATCAGGTAATGCTCCTCTTCCCCCGGCCCCTCTTCCAGTATCTGCCAGTAGGTTTTCTGCACGACCCCTTCCAGGACGTTTTTGAACTCCAGGGGCCGGGCCCCGGTGGCCACCACCACTTCGTCGGGCCTGCCCGACTCCACGTCCGCGCGGGTCACCGTCGTGTTCAGGAACACTTCGATCCCGGAGTGCCGGACCGCTTCCGCGTAGGAATCCATGAGGTTTCGCAGCTCCTCCTTGAAGGGCGGAACCGACGCCAGCCGCAGTTGCCCGCCCAGCCTGCCGCTGCTTTCGAAAAGGCTCACCTTGTGGCCCCTTGCGTCCAGCACCCTGGCCGCGTTGACCCCGGCCGGCCCTCCGCCCACCACCCACACCCGCTTGCTCTCCGGCGCCCCGGCGAAATTGAAAACCCGCTCCCGGCCGGTCACCGGGTTCACAGCGCAGCGCACCGGGTGTTTCTTCACGGCGATCCGCCCCCGGCAGGTATTACAGGCAATACATTTCCGGATAAGGTGCGTATCGCCCGCCCGTGCCTTTTCGGGAAACAGCGGATCGGCCAGGAGCGCCCGGCCGATTCCAACCAAGTCAGCGGATTCATTGCTTATAATCTCTTCGGCCAATTCCGGGTTGTTGATCCTTCCCACGGCCATGACCGGCACGCGGGCATCGTGCCGGATCTCGGCGGCCAGCGGCACCAGAGCGCCCCTGGCGATGGCCATGGGCTGCACGTGCCAGTATTTGGCACGAACCCCGGCCGCGGTCACGTTGAGGAGCGTCACCCCCCGCGCTTCCAGCTCCGCGGCCAGGGCCTTGGCCTGGTCCAGGTCCCAGCCCCCTTCGGCGAACTCGGTGGCGTTCATGCGGAAGGATATGGGAAAATCGCCCCCCAGCCGGCACCGGCATTCCTCCATGACGGCCAGCGGAAAGCGCATCCGGTCCTCGAAACCCAGGCCGTATTCGTCTTTTCTGTGGTTGGTGAGCGGCGAGAGGAACTGGTAAATGAGGTACACGTTCCCCCCGTGGATCTCGACGCCGTCGAAGCCCGCCGTTTTGGCCCGCGCGGCGGCGGAGGCGAAGGAATCGATGAGGCCGCCTATCTCTTTTTTACCGAGGGCGTTGACGTCCGTTCCGGTCAGCATGCCGGCGTGGTTGAGCTGGAGGACGGCGCGTGCGTTTTCCTCCTGGATGGCTTCCGCCAGCATGTTGAGCCGGGGAATGAAGCGGTCCGATTCCGCCGACAGGTTGCCCGGCGGGCGCTCCGCGCCGACATAGGTGGCCTCGACGATGATCATGGCGACCCCGCCGCGGGCGCGTTGCCGGTAGTAATCCAGCATTTCCGGTGATACGGCCCCCCATTCCGAAGCGAACCGCGTGGTCATGGGGCACATGACCAGCCGGTTTTCCAGCCGCACGGGGCCGAGTTGGAAGGGGGAAAAAAGGTTGGGAAAGCGCGCCGGCGCGCGCGGATTTTCCCAGGGTCCATCTGGTGCCATCATTTTGTGCTCCTAGTACCGCTGCAGCGTGCAGCCGGCCGCTTCGTCAAACGCGGTGAGACCGAGGCCGTCCTTCACGGCCCATTTCCCTCCCGCCATTACGGAGTGCAGTTCATAGTCCGGGTTAAGAAACATGAGGTCCGCGTCCTTGCCCGGCTCCAGGGCGCCCTTGCGCCTGCCGAGCCCGATGGCCGAGGCGGGGTTGGACGTGGCGATGCTCACGGCCTCGGCGACGGAAAATTCTGAACTGCGGAGGACCCGCACCAGCGCGTCGAAGATGGCTCGCACCGGCAGGTACTTGAGGCTCCCATCGGGCAGGGTCCGCGAGGCGTTGCTGTCCGAACTCATGGTGATCCTGTCCAGGGGCACGCCCCGGTCCCGCAGCCGCTTCATGGCGTCCAGCACGGTGAGGCACCCCTTCTTTTCCACGGGATCGTAGGTCGCGGTGAGATCCGCGTAGCCCCCCTGCCTGCAAAATTCGGCGAAGGCGTCGAGGGTTTCGGCGGACCGGTTGACGTGGGTGAACACCACGCGGGAAAAGGGGATCGCCAGCTCTTTGAGTATCTGCGCCGTTTTTTCCGCCCACACGTCCCCGTTGTGGCCCAGGTGGACCTGGATGAACCCCGTCTTCCCGCCGAGCCCGCCGCCCCGCCGGCACTCGGCCAGCAGATTTTTCATGTCCTTTTCGTCCAGGTAGTTCGCCAGGGTCTCGCCCAGGGCGAGCTTGACCCCGATGATCTTTTCGACAAGGACCAGGTCTTTTTCCACCGATCCCATGAGGGTAAGGGGCGGGAAGCTGTACGAGCCCGTGAGCATGTACACTGAAAGGCCCTGCGCCTCCAGCGCCCGTGCCTTTATCAACAAGGTTTCCACACTTCGCGAGATCCGGTCGAACCCCAGGCACCCCACCACCGTGGTCACCCCCGACTCGAAGATCTGCCCGGCCCACACTTCGTTGGTCCGCGAATTGAGCCCCCCCGAACCGCCGGCCCCGCTCAGGTGGACGTGGGCATCCACCAGGCCCGGAAACACCGACAACCCTTCCGCGTCGAACACTTCCACCGGAAGCTGCGCGCAGTCGATCTCGATCCGGTCCTCGATACTTCCGATGACGTTGTTGATTATCAAAATGTCTTTCCGCCCCAGGTCTTCCGGCGCATAAACCCGGCCGTTCTTTATGAGCTTCACGAGAGAAGACGGCGTCTTTTCGCTCATGCGATCCATTCTCCTTGCTG
>LUZZ01000035.1 GCA_001603845.1 Syntrophobacterales bacterium Delta_01
GACATCACCCGCGCGGACGTCTACGGGTTTTGCATCCCGCTGGCCATCGAACTGATGCGGCTCCGGGAGGAAAGCGGAGTGGACGTCAAGATCCGGCTGTGCGACACCCTGGGGTTCGGCGTGACCTACCCGGGCGCGGCGCTTCCGCGAAGCGTGCCCAAGCTGGTGCGGGCGTTCATCGACGATGCCGGCGTGCCGGGCTCGCTTCTGGAATGGCACGGCCACAACGATTTTCACAAGGTGCTGGTGAACTCGGCGACCGCCTGGCTCTACGGGTGCAGCGGCGCCAACGGCACGCTGCTGGGCTTCGGCGAGCGCACCGGCAACGCCCCGGTCGAAGGCCTGATTTTTGAGTACATCGGCCTCAAGGGCTCGCAGAACGGCATCGACACCACGGCCATCACGGACATGGTGGAATACTTCAAGTCGGAACTGGGCTACAAGGTGCCGCCCAACTACCCGTTTACCGGGGAGGAGTTCAACGCCACGCGCGCGGGGATTCATGCCGACGGCTTGGTGAAAAACGAAGAAATCTACAACGTTTTCGATACCGACAAGCTGCTCAAGCGCCCGATCAGCATCATCGTCACCGACAAATCGGGCGTGGCCAGCATCGCCTATTGGGTGAACCAGCGCCTGAAGCTCGACGACGAGCGGCGGTTGGACAAGCGGCACCCGGGCATCATGAAGATGTACAAGCGGGTGATGAACGAGTACGAAAAGGGGCGAAACACCTCGATATCCAGCGATGAGCTGGAACGATGGGCCCGGCGCTACCTGCCCGAGTATTTCATCAGCGAATTCGACCTGCTGAAAAAGCGCGCCTACGCCCTCGCCGCCCACCTGGTCGAAGAAGTGGTGGAAAGCGACATGATCAAGAGCCTGGACCCCGAACTCCAGGAGCCGCTGCTCCAGACCCTGCTGGAACTCAACCCGTTTATCCAGTACATTTACGTCACGGACAGGCAGGGCCGCAAGGTCACCCGCAATATCACCCATATCGTGGACAAGGCCAAGTACGACAGCGCCAAGGTGGGCGAGGACCTGTCCGACCGCCCGTGGTTCATCGAACCGATGCGCGACGGCCGGGTGCACGTGACCGACTTTTATTCCTCCCGTTATACGGGCGTGCTGTGCATCACGGTTTCGGCGCCCATTCGGAACGAGGCGGAGGAGATCATCGGCATCCTGGGCATCGATATCCGGTTCGAAGACCTGGCCAAGATGGAGGAAAGCGGCGAGACGGCGTAGCGGAGCGGAGCGGAGCGGGCGCGCGGGATCGCGGGCGCGCGGGATCGCGGGATCGCGGGATCGCGGGATCGCGGGATCGCGGGATCGCGGGATCGCGGGATCGCGGAAACCTGGAACACGAAATCGGGGAACAGAGGGGGAAGTTTGGAGAGGCGAATCGGCAACAAGCTGGCGGTGTGCGCGGTGTTTTGCATATTCCTGCTGAGTTGTGCGAGGCAGCCCCCGCCCCCGCCGACGCCCCTTCCTTTCGGCCTCAAATCGCAGCGGCCCTACCAGATAAAAGGCGTGTGGTATTATCCCCTGCCCAGCGCGGAAGGATACATCGAAGAGGGGATCGCAAGCTGGTACGGCAACGATTTTCACGGAAAGCCCACCGCCTGCGGCGAGCCCTACGACATGTGGGCCATGACCGCCGCCCACAAGACCCTCCCGCTGGGGACCTACGTCAAGGTGACCAACCTCCAGAACGACCGCACGGCCATCCTGCGGATCAACGACCGGGGGCCGTTCGTGGCCGGGAGGATCATCGACCTTTCGTGCCGGGCCGCCCAGGAACTGGGCAGCTACGGCCGGGGCACGGCCCGTGTGCGCGTCGAAGCGGTGCAGGTGGCGTCCGAGTACCACGTGGGGCAGGAAACGTACTGGAAGGTGGACCCGTTGCCGTCCTTTCGCTACGGCAATTTTACGGTGCAGATCGGGTCTTTCCGCAACGAGGCCAACGCCCGCAGGCTCCGGGACAGAATGGCGACGCGCTTCGGGGATGCGGGGATAACCAAGGCGACCGACGCCAAGGGGAACCTCTACCGGGTGCACATCGGGTCTTACTTTGACATCGACCAGGCGAGGCAGGAAGCGCAGCGGATGAAGGACCGGGGGTTTGTGGGCTCCTTCGTGCTGGCCGTTGAAGAACAGGGGCAGCAGTGATCGAAATTTTTGCGTATCCATCGGATGAGGCCGAGCGGAAAATCGACGCCGTGTCCAGGCGAAAACCGGGAGCGGACCCCGAACTCGAAGCCCGTGTCGCCGCGATTATCGAAGAAGTGAAGGCGGAAGGCGACGCCGCTTTAATTCGCTTCACGCAGCGCTTCGACGCCCCCGGCATGAAGGCGGACCAGATCCGGGTATCCGACGCGGAAATCGACGCCGCCCATAACGGGGTGGATTCCCAGTTCCTGGAAATTATCCGCGCGGCGGCCCGAAACGTCGAAGAGTTTCACCGGCAGCAGCTCCGCCATTCCCATTTCATCACCAGGCCCGACGGCACTTTCCTGGGGCAGATCGTGCGGCCCGTGCGTGCGGCCGGGCTGTACATCCCGGGCGGCCGCGCCGGGGAAACGCCGCTCATTTCCTCGGTGATCATGAACGCGGTCCCGGCAAGACTGGCGGGGGTCCGCGACATCGCCATGATCACTCCGCCCAGAAGCGACGGGAGCGTCAATCCGTTCCTGCTGGCCGCGGCGCGCGAAGTGGGCGTCACGCGGGTGCACCGGGCGGGCAGCGCGTGGGCCGTCGCCGCGCTCGCCTACGGGACGGAATCGGTGGCGCCGGTCGATGTCGTCGTCGGTCCGGGAAACATCTATGTCGCCCTGGCCAAGCGGCTGGTCTCCGGCCAGGTGGGAATAGACATGATCGCCGGCCCCAGCGAAGTCCTGGTCATTGCCGACGCGGACGCCAACGCCGACCTCATCGCCGCGGACATGCTCAGCCAGGCCGAACACGACGCCATGGCGAGCGCCCTGTGCATCACCACCGGCCGCGAGGTGGCGCGGGGGGTGGTCGAAGCCCTGTCGAAACAGCTCCCGGCCCTTCCCCGGCGCGAAACCGCCGCCGCTTCCGTCCAGAACTACGGGGCCGTTTTCACCGTGCAGGATCTCGACGCCGCCCTCACCCTCGCCAACCGGATCGCCCCGGAACACCTGGAACTGCACGTCCAGGACCCCCTGCCGCTCCTGGGCAGGATAGAAAACGCCGGCGCCGTGTTTATCGGGAGCCATACGCCCGAAGCGGTGGGCGACTATTTCGCGGGTCCCAACCATGTGCTCCCCACCGCCGGAACGGCCCGGTTCGCCTCGGCCCTGGGAGTGGAAAATTTCCTTAAAAAAACCAGCGTGATCGCTTATTCGGACCAGGCGTTCCAGAGGGACGCGGCATCGATCATCCGCCTTGCCGAACTGGAAGGGCTGGACGCCCACGCGGAATCGGTGCGGGTGCGCCTAAAGGGGAAATAAAGAAGAGGGGCGGCTCAGGCTGGTATGTGGTAACGGTCCGATCCCCTGTTCGCAACGGCCTCTTATGAGGTGGGGGGATATGTAACCCCTTCAGGGTAAAAGAAATATGCCCGATTGCTCTCAGGGTGGCACTGGCGCTGACCCTGAGCTATGATATGCAGCCCCTTCGGGGCAACGGACGGGTTGCGGCCATGACGGATTCAGGGAATTATGCCCGATTGCTCTCAGGGTGGCACTGGCGCTGACCCTGAGCTGTGATATGCAGCCCCTTCGGGGCAACGGACAGGTGGCGGCCATGACGGATTCAAGGGATTATGCCCGTTTGCTCCCAAGGTGGCGCTGGCGCTGACCCTGAGCTATGATGTGCAGCCCCTTCGGGGCAACGGACGGGTTGCGGCCATGACGATTCGCGGAAGGCGGTGGACACCAGGGATTCCACGGTTACGGGGTTGCCGACTTGGAGCTTGGGGACCAGCGTAAGGGCGGAAAAGGTATTTTCGGGTCTTCGCCCCGAAGGGGCTGCATAACTTAGCACGGGGTCAGCGCTAGCGCCACCCCGTGGACCGGTGCCCCCATGGATTCAACCCTGAAGGGGTTGGATAAGGATGGCCGGGCAGGTATCCGGCCGAGCGCCCGGCGCCTTGAGCCGCGAAGCGGCGCGGGGGTGCGGAGGGCGCGGCTCCCCGCACTTTTCAGTTTTTTCCCCTACCGCTGCTCTTCGGTTTCCGCGCCGACCCACGCGAGGTATTCCTCCAGGCCGGCGGTTACCGGAAATGATATAATTTCGGGGACTTCGTAGCCGTGGAGCTGCCGGACCCGGTCCTTGAGCGCGGGGAACAGGGAAGAGCGGGTTTTCATCACCATCAGGACTTCCTGTTCGTCGTAGATCTCTCCCTTCCACCGGTAGATGGACCGGATGCGGGGGACGATATTGGCGCAGGCGGCGAGTTTTTCTTCGACGAGCGCGCGCCCGATTGCGGCCGCTTCGTCCTCGCCGGCGGCGGTCACGAAAACGATGGATACGTCGGTCATGGGAATTCCCTCCTGGAATTCGTATGATGCGGGGCGGAAAAGAAGTGTATCATAAACGCCCCGCACCGGTCAGCGCAAAGGAACCGGGCGACGTGTTCACGGAGGTATGGCATTGAAAAAAGCGGTCGTGCTGCTTTCGGGCGGCGTGGATTCCACGACCTGCCTGGCCATAGCGAAGAGCGAAGGCTTTGCGGCCCATGCGCTGAGCTTCGACTATGCCCAGCGCCACCGGGCGGAACTGGAGGCCGCGGCGAGAGCGGCAAAAACACTGGGGGCGGTCGAGCACCTGGTGCTCGCCCTGCCGCTGGGAACCATCGGCGGGTCGGCCCTCACCGCCGCCATCGCGGTCCCCAAGGACGTTGCGCCCGAAGCCATGCAGGCCCGCATCCCGGTTACCTACGTCCCGGCGCGAAACACCATTTTTCTCTCGTTCGCCCTTGCCTGGGCGGAAGTGCTGGGGGCGGCCGATATCTTCATCGGCGTCAACGCGCTCGACTATTCGGGCTATCCCGACTGCCGGCCGGAATTCATCCGGGCCTACGAAGCCATGGCGAACCTGGCCCTCAGGGAATCGGTGGAGGGCAGGATCGAGATCCGCATCCACACGCCGCTCATCACCATGACCAAGGCGCAGATCATAAAACGCGGCCTGGAGCTGGGGGTTGATTTCGCAATGACCCATTCCTGCTACGACCCGGACAAACTCGGCCGGGCCTGCGGGCACTGCGACAGTTGCATCCTGCGCAAAAAGGGCTTCGCCGAAGCAGGGGTCGCGGACCCCACGGTTTATTCCCCGGCCCCGAACCTGGAGACACCCGACCGATGACCTTCACTAGCGACCTCACCCAATTGGGCAAAAAGGCCGAAATCGCCAAGACCCCGGAAGAGGCGACTCTGGAAACGTTTCCCAATCCGCACCCGGAACCGGACTACGTGGTGCGCCTCACCGCCCCGGAATTCACTACCCTGTGCCCGGTAACCGGGCAGCCCGATTTTGCCGTCATCATCGTGGACTACGTTCCGGGCGAGCGGCTGGTGGAGAGCAAGTCGTTCAAGCTCTTTCTGGGCAGCTTCCGGAACCACGGGACGTTTCACGAAGACTGCACGGGCTACATCCACAACCGGCTGAAGGACGCCATGGCCCCCAAATTCATCCGGGTAACCGGATTGTGGAACGCGCGGGGCGGGATCGCCATCGACGTGGTGGTGGAATCGGGCATCCTGCCTTCCGGGTGCACCATCCTGCCGCTTCCCCGGTCCGGCTACAGCGGCGGCCGGCAATGAAACCGTCGTTCAGCACCAACGCCTTCGTCCGTTTTTCGGTGCCCGAAGCCATCGAGGCCATCGCCGGAGCGGGATACGAAGGCGTCGAGATCCTGGCGGACGCTCCTCACCTCTTCCCGTTTACCACCTCGGACTCCGACCTGGAACGGGTGGCCCGCGCGCTGGAAAAAACGGGCATCCGCGCCGCAAACATCAATGCCAACACCGCCGCCGGCTACTACGGGCAAAGTTTCTGGGAGCCGCTGTTCGAGCCCTCCCTGGCCAACCCGGTGGAGGAAGCCCGACGGTGGCGGATCGAATACACGAAAAAGTGTATCGACATGGCGCATCTTCTCTCCTGCCCCAACGTCAGCATCACCTCCGGCAGAATGGTGCCGGGCACCCGGCCCGAAAAATCGCTGGAATTTTTGAAGCAGTCCCTGTATGAAGTCCTCGCCCATGCGTCGGGAAAGGGTGTGCGGGTGGGCATGGAATACGAACCCGGGCTGCTCGTCGAACGGTTCGGGGAACTCAAGGAACTCATCGACGTTGTGGGCTCCGATTGTTTCGGAGCGAACCTCGACCTGGGGCACAGCCACGTGCTGGGAGAACCTCCCCGCGAGGTGGTCTCCGGGCTCGGGGACAGGATCTTCCACGTCCACTTGGAAGACATCCGCGCGGGCAAGCACTACCACTTGGTGCCCGGAGAGGGGGACATGGACTTCGGGGTGATTTTCCGGGAACTGGCGGCCGTTTCCTACGCCGGTTTCGTGACGGTCGAACTCTACACCTGCTGCGATGCTCCGGCCGATGCGGCCGGGCGCGCTTTCAGCCACCTGCAAAGATTTTTCGATACGGGACATCAGCTATGAAATTCGCCTTCAGCTCAAACGCATTCACCCGCCATTCGCTTGCGGAAACCATCCGTATCATCTCCGATATCGGCTACGAGGGAATCGAGATCATGGCCGACGTGCCGCACGCCTACCCCTCCCGGCTCAGCGGGAAAGACATCGAACGGATACGGGACCTTCTCGCCGAAAAGGGGCTGCGGATCTCCAACCTCAACGCCTTCATGCACAACGCCGACGGGGATACTTATCACCCGTCCTGGATCGAAAAGGACCCGGCCGAGCGGGCCAGGAGGGTGGATTTTACCCTGCAGTGCATCGACCTGGCGCACAAACTGGGCGCGCCCCATATCTCCACCGAGCCGGGGGGGCCGCTGGAAGGAATCAGCCGCGAACAGGGGCTGGCGTGGTTCCGGGAGGGGCTGGCGAAAATCGAGGGCAGCGCGCGAGACAAGGGCATCCGGGTGCTGATCGAACCCGAACCCGGCCTGCTCATCGAAAAGAGCGCGCAGTTCCTGGGACTCTACCGGCAGTTGGACCCCGAGGTGTTCGGGCTGAACTTCGATATCGGCCATTTTTTCTGCGTGGGCGAAGACCCGTGCGCCCTGGTGCCGGCGCTCGGAGGCTGCGCCGCCCATTTTCACCTGGAAGACATCGCCCCCACCCGCAGGCACCACCACCTCCTGCTGGGCGAAGGGGCCATCGAGATCCCGGCCGTGCTGTCGGCCATCGAGGCGAGCGGGTTTGCCGGGTTCGTTACGGTCGAACTGTACACGTACATGGACATGGCGGAAAAGGCCGCCCGGGAATCGTTCGAGTACCTGCGGTCCTGGAAGTCCGCCGCCGCGGGGCGCAGGCCGGAAACCAGGTGATCCCGCGAGGATAATAAATCCGATGGCCGACGACAAGAAAGAACCCTGGCTCAACTACCTGGCCCTCACCACCGTAATTTTCGCCGTCTGCGCCACCCTGTCCACGTTCAAGGGCGGCGCCTACTCCACGCGCTCGGTGCTCAGCCAGACGCACGCCGCCAACCACTGGGCCTTCTACCAGGCCAAGAGTATCAAGGGCTACCTGTACGAAATCCAAAAGGAGGTGCTGGAACTCGACCTGCAGGAAAAGGCCGCGAAGCTCCAGCCCGAACTCCTGGCCGCCCGGAAGGACAAGCTGGATTCCTACGGCAGGCGGATCGCCAAGTACGAGTCGGAAAAGGCCGAAATCCAGAAGGAAGCGAGAAAATTCGAGACCGTCCGCGACGATGCGCAGCGGCATTCCAGGATCTTCGGAGTGGCCGTCATTTTCCTCCAGATCGCCATCCTGCTGTCGTCGATTGCCGCCCTGTTGAAACAAAAGATCGTCTGGTACGCGGGAAGCCTGATCGGAACGGTGGGGATCGTCTATTTCGCCAACGGGTTTTTCCTGGTTTTCGGCTAGCGCAGGAACACGCCGGACCGGCTGCTGCCGGGAAAGCGGGACGGGGGCTTTCATTATCTGGGGGGACTGCTGTTTTTCAGCCGGCTTTCGCGTTCAATTGATCCAGCCCCTGCGCCAGTAGCGGACTTCCCTGGCCCTCAGGTTGTCCCCGATTTCGTCCAGGAGCTGGTTGGTGGCCTCTTCGATCCTGCCGATGTCCGCCTCGTCCACGCCGTCTTCGGAAAAGGATTTGAGGAACCTTTGCAACTGCTTGAAGTGGCGGATCACTTCGGGCCTGATGTGTTCCGCGCCCAGATAGCCCTCGATCTCCAGTATGGTGGCCACACAGTTTTCCATCCTGAGCCGGTAGTGCCTTGGCATGTGGCGGACCCTGCCTTTCTTGCGGCTTCCGAGCCGCCGGTCCTTTCAGTTCAGTTTGCGGCTCAGTTCGGCGTTGAAGAAGCCGTAGAAATTTTTGTACTCTTTTAAAGAGCGGGCGAAAATTATTTTGGCCTTTTCGAAGTCCGCCACGTTGAGCAGCAGGTTGACGCCCATCCGGAAAGCCAGCATGGCGTCGAGGGTGGGCAGCGTCTCGGACAAAAGGCAGAGATAGAATTGCCTCCTTACGTGCATCGGCAATAATTGTACGTGATGGAGAACGAGGTTTTCGGCGGTCTTGGGCGCGTCGAAACTCTCCTCCAGAATGATGAGATCATAAGTATTGTGGTGCAGCTTGCCAAGGGCGAAACCGGCGCGTGCGGCGTGCACCACCCAGTAGTCGAGTTCCTGGAGCACCTGGGCCAGTTTTTCAGCGAGCTTCGTATTGGAGACGCAAAGCAGCGCCGTTTTCACCCCCTCCTCGACCATGTCCACGGCGGTCGTGTAATCGGAAAGCGGGTCGGATGCGGGCGGCAGGCCCATGTCCTGCGGCGCGGTTTCCCCGGGCTCCGCCAGGGTGGATCTCCCGGTCAGCTCGATTGGTATTTTGCACTTGGGGCAAGGGATCCTCAGGATCCTGCCCTCCGCCAGTTTCTCGTCGGGAATGACAAATCCAATACGGCATGCGGGGCACTGAACTTTCACGTTGCTTCTCTCCTGTGACGGGGCTCGCCTCCCTTAATGGCCGTTCGCCGGGCGGACCGCGGTTTCCATCGGCTGAAAAAGTTTATATCCGATGCCATTTGGGCTATATGAATAAGTCGGAAAAAAAGTGAAATCCGATCAGTCTTTTCTCGAAAGAAGAAGGGAAGCACCATGGAGTTGGATTTTTTGAAACCCGGGGACTTTTTCGACCTGTCCTCCTTTGCCTATAAGGAACTTTTCGACGGCTGCGCCCTGGCCTGGGAACCGCTCGGAAGGATTTCGGACTACCTCGCCGAAAAGCTCGAAGCGAACGTGTCGGAGGTGGGCTGTTTCGGGCGGCCGCTGGAAAAAACGGTGGTCCTGTGGAAGGGGCGGGTGCTCGACGGCGGCTTCGAGATCCTGGGCGGAGACGTCACCAAGGGAAAGTTCCGGGTAAAAATCTGCGGCGAAGAGACCTCGGACGCGGCGGTGCTGTTCGCCGGGGCCACCCTGTGGGACGACCGGATATTCGTGGGGCCGGGGGCCGTCCTGGAGCCCGGAGCGCTGGTCAAGGGACCGACCGTCATCGGGGCTCAAACCGAGGTGCGCCAGGGCGCGTACGTGCGCGGCAAGTGCGTGATCGGCCGGCAGTGCATCGTGGGGCACACCACGGAAGTAAAATCGAGCATCATGCTCGACGGGGCCAAGGCGGGCCATTTCGCCTACATCGGGGACAGCATCCTGGGCGGCCGCACCAACCTGGGCGCGGGCACCAAGCTCGCCAACCTCAAAATCCGGGGCACCACCGTGAGGGTGATGATCCGCCACCAGTTGGTGGACACCGGCTTGAGGAAGCTGGGGGCCATCCTGGGCGACGAAGTGGAGATCGGCTGCAACGCGGTGACCAATCCGGGAACCATCCTGGGCAGGCAGAGCCTGGTCTATCCGGTGACCTCGGTTCGCCCCTTCTACTATGAACCGAAAAGCGTCGTCCGCTGACCGGGGCCGGCCGGCAGCCGGGCCGTCGGAACTCGTCCGGTACTTCGAAGGGCTGCACGGCGGCGCTCCGGCCCCTTCCGAGCCCTCCCCGTACAAGCTTACCTCCCGCGGCGCCTGGGCGCGATCGCGCCCCGCGCACCTGTACTATTTTTTCAAAAAGGTGGGGCTCCGCTCCTGCCGCCTCCTGATCGACCTGGGAAGCGGCGACGGAACGGCCGCCTGCACGGCCGGGCTCTTCACCCGCGCCCTGGGGATAGAAGCGGACCCCGACCTGGCGTTCCGGGCCGTGAACGCCGCCCGCCACCTGGGCCTGGACGCCCGCGTGGGCTTTATCTGCGCCGACTTCTACACCCAGCGCATCCGAAACGCCGACTGCCTGTTCCTCTACCCCGACAAGCCCTTCTACGCCCTGGAAGAGACACTCGCGGGCTGGCAGGGCACCCTCCTGGTCTACGGCCCCCACTTCCCGCCCCGAAAACTCCGCCCGGCGGCAAAGCTGACCTGCGGCAAAGAAACCCTTTCCGTGTACCGGGGGTGGGATACGGACGGTGGTATGGCGGTATAGCGGAAGAATTCACCACGGAGGATAAGAGGGAGGAATAGGAGCTTTCCCTTCCCAGTCTTCCACGAGAAGAGCCGGATGGACAAAGAAACATTAAGGAATCGTTTTTTGAGATTACGCTTCACTCATTTCAGATTTTGTCCTCCGTCTCAGCTTTGGAAGATCTTCGAATTTGAGTTTCTTATCTAAGATATTCCAAAATCTTACGCTCGCCAGTTGCACAGCGAGTGGAGGAGCGTGCTTTGCCGGAGTTATTCCCATGCGTTCATATTTTGGATTGCTGAGACTGTAATCGAGCCGGATTACGGCTTTGCCTCTCAAGGGAACCATTATGATATCAGCGCTTATAACATATGTTTTGGGGTCACCGTGCATATCGAAGTACCAACCGCCCATTTCCTTAACCCTAGGTTGCTCGTAGTCGGCAACTCTTTCCCATTCTTCTTTTGTCAACGGACAGGGTCCATTGGCTGAAACACTGATTATTCCCTTTTTGAATTCTTCTCCATCTATTGTAAATCCCATCTCCAGAAGGGTTGCTCGCACATTCTTAAAAATAATTGAATATTCGCAGTCAACGACCCTGCATCTAAACTCATCCTCCGTTTTTTGATATTCGGCTTGCCATATCCTGTCGATGCGTTGCATGCCGTCATTGATATCCCCAACTGTCACACACCCCGAACATACCGTGATAAGAAAAATGACACTCAACCAGAGCTTCATGTGCACTCCTATCTAGTTGTCCGCCTCCATACTACTTTCCCACAATGTTATCTTATACTTCATTAGCCGACTTGGACAAATCTCAATCGCCAGAAGGTTCTAATGTCGTTTTAAACCAGATGATCCGTATAGGGTGGACATGGTTCTTTTATGCCAACCGTCATCATAAACCAAGCGCTCTTCGGTGGGCACAATAAAGACTTGCTCAGCCTAGATTGATTCGCGTCTTTATGCAAATAACGATACTTTCAAAATGATCGAATGTAAATAATAGCCGTGTAGGGTGGGCACGGTTCTTTTTTGCCCACCATTCTTCATATCTGATGTCTTCGGTGGGCACGATAAAACCGTGCCCACCCTACATTGATTCGCGTCTTTATTCAAATAACGATACTTTTAGAATTATCGAATGTCAATAATAAGGGACGGTAACAGGTTCGGGAAAACGCATTTGGGCGAAGCCTAGCTCATCGTGCCCGCCGTTTGCGGTGAAACGCGGGGGCAGGACGTACAGGTTGATGCGTTATTCCTGAGAATAGCTTTTACGATATCAAGAAAAGCCATATTGGGGTTCATTTCGTTTCTTTGCCAAAGATCAAATAAAAGTCCCTCCGATGTATTTGACCCGGACTTTTCGTTCAATGTTTGTGAACAACAAACCGATTATATTTCCAGTACTTCACGGAATTCATCACGAATTCTCATAAGCATAAGAATTCTTAGAACAGCCGCGGGGTTTTCATGAAAACGCATCCGCTCATAGCCTGTGATTGGGTAGGAAGGATATGCCGATGCAACTGAAGCCCAAGACCTGGACCGCAACGGAAGAAGCTTTCGACCCGAAAAGAAAAAGCGGGATGCACGCAACTCAACCGGAACCTGACCGTGCCGTCCCTGGACAGGCCCGGCTTTCCGAGATGCCGGGCGGGAAAGACGCCGTTAATGCCGGAGACGAGACGGGACAAGACCATTCCGATCTGAATGAGCTGCTCTCGCAGATAATTATAGAACTCAATGTGCTTCGAAAAAATGTTGTTCTCTATCCCTCGTCGCACCCCGGTGTGGCCGCCAGCCTGGATCGCGTGCATGACAGCCTGGAAAAGCTCTGCCGGCTCAATCCCGAGCTGACCGTTGGAGCGGCGAAGGATTGTCTGATCGTCAATAAACAGTGCATGGATCGGAAAAGGCCCGGCAACAAACAGTTCGCCCTCGCGCTCAGCCAGAGAGCAATCGCAGCCGTTACTTTTATTGGAGTCGTGAAAAAAGAGGAAATACTGACTCTGGCGAGCGTGCTTACCCGGAGCCCCGAAGAGATTGCCGAAAGGGGAGGTGCGGCTGCGGTCCTTGAGAGGGCCGGTGTCGAGCATATCAGGGTCCGGGTGGTGGATTACGGGCTGTTTCACCTGACGGAAGAGACGGGGATCGATCCGTGCGGTCCCGGCGGGAAGAGCCCCGATAATTTCTGGATCGAGTTCGTAGACCGGCTGGTTTCGGGGCAGGTCGGCGGCAGGACGGAGGGCCGGCTGGCGGCCCCGTCCGAAATCGCCGAGTTTTTCAATCGATATGAGGTCGATGTTCCCGCCGCCCTGGAACTGTACCATCAACTGACAAACGACCCTGCTGCATTTGAATCCCAGGAATTCCCGGAACACTTCGAATCCTTTTTGGCTACCCTGAATCCGAAAATCCAGAAGCAGTTTCTCAATGCCGCAATAGCAAAACTCTCACCGGGGCAAAATGAGGCGGTAGAAGTCCTGGAACACGAAAATATTTTAGAGATTCTGAAGGAAATTAGCGACAAAGACAGTGAGATTTCACCCTCTTTCCTGGCCATCGCTCAGAAGCTCGATGCCGGTGAAAAACCCGAATCTCCGGATTTAGAGGTCCGGGACACTGTGCAGCCGACGCTTGCCGAACATGGTGACGGCATCCGGGAACTTTTGGCACGGGAAGATTACGAGGAATATGTCGACGACTCTTACGCTTCGCTATTGCGGGAACTGGGCAGCGAGGACGGCGGCACGACCTGCGCGGAAGGGCCGTGCGAAAAGCGGGAACACGGGTCTTCAAGGGTTGAACTGAAAAGCCTTTTCGAGGACGCACGCCTCAGCGAACGCGTCGGCGGCATGCTCCTCCCTTTGCTCGACCAGGCGATGGATTTTGAAGATTATGACAGCCTTTCCGGCCTTCTGCCGGCCCATGTAGAGGTTTTTCTGCAACGTCGCAAGATTGATCGGCTTATCGACGTCATCTCCACTTTGAACCGGCATAGTCGCGAGAAGCCGGAAGAGCTTGCCCGGATTTCTCGAAAGCGACTGCTGGACTTCTACGATCGTAAGTTTATCGCCCAGGCGTTCTGGCTTTTCCAAACCGGCAATGAAAAGGAGCGCAATGAGGCGGTCGAACTGTTTACCGCCATCGGCCCGTCATGTATCGGTGCTTTGCTTCAACTCTTTTCGGAAATGGATGGAGACGGCACGCGGCTTCTCATGGAATTGCTGATGATTTTCAAGGAAAGCACGCTGCACCGGATATACCGGACCCTTTCCGTGGCCGAAACAGCCCAGATTAAGGCACAACTGGACTTTATCCGCAAAGCGGGGGACAGGACTTCCATTCCGCACCTGAAGCCGCTGCTCAAACACGAAAATCCGGAGATAAGAATCAAGGCCCTCGGCACTCTTGTCGAACTGGGCGATTCCGAAAGCCCGGACTTCGTTCGCCAATTCCTGGGGTCCGGCGACAGAGAAGAGCAACTGCAGGCGATATCACTGTGTGGGACCTACGGCCTGAACGAGTTGGCAGAGGACCTGGCCGCCCTCATCAAAGCGCGATTTTGGAGCAGCACCTTATGTTCGCGCAATGAGATAATAATAAAGGCGCTCGGCAGGATCGGCGCCCCGCGGTCACTGCCGGTGCTGGAACGGCTGATGCGAAAATCCGGGGTGTTTTTCCGCAGCAGAATACGCAGGCTGAAGTTGGTTATCTACGAATCGCTCAAGGGGTACCCGGCAGGGAGCATCGGGAACCTCATATCGATTGGAGAAAAGTCCGACGATAGGACGATCAGGCGGCTCGCGCGGGGCCTTGCCGAATCGCAAAGACTTGCCGCCGGAGAAGCCAAATGATTCCGAGCAGTTCGCATAACACCGTTGCAGCGGTTCTTTCACATTTCATGACCGCGATCAGCAATGTGCGCCTGTATGGGAACAACCACCCGCTTGTTTCGGAACTATTGGGTAAAACTCACTCCCTTCTGAGCGAGGTGCTGGAGACGACTGATGAGCTGACCCTTTTTCTGGTCGGCGATGACATCATCGTTTTCGATCAGCCTATCCGGACCTTGGGCCAGCTCGGGCAGAAATTCAGCCGGGTCCTCAGGGAAAACGGGATAGAAAGAATAACGTTTGCGAAAGGCTTTACCGCCGCCGAACTCTTAACCTTCGCTTCGGGCCTTGCGCGAAACGATCCCGGCACGGTCCGGCCTTACCAAAAAATCAAGATAGGCCGGGTGGAAATTCGCGGGGAAAACGACGATGTCCGGTATCCTCCCGTCGAGCCTGCCGAAGCGGCAAACGAGACGCTGAATTCCGTTCTCGCTCTCAGAGACTCGGAACTGGAAAAGGTCAGGGAAGTCTATACCCTGATGAAGCACCATGCACGAGCCGATGCCCGGCCTATTGCCGGCACGGTAATGGGCTTCATCGATCTATTCAAAAGAAACATTAACCCGATTAATCTTCTGGCCTCCGTCAAACACGCCGATGAATACACTTTTACCCATGTTGTCAACGTTGCGCTTCTAACGATTGTCCAAGCCAAAGGACTCGGATTTTCCGGATCGGTTTTGCACCAGATCGGGGTGGCATCCCTGCTGCATGACATCGGTAAGCTTTTCATTCCGGAAGAGATCATAGGAAAACCCGGGAAACTGTCTCCCGCCGAGCGCACTATCATAGAAACCCATACGCTGAAAGGGGCCCGTTTCCTGCTTGAATCCAAAGGGATTCCCAAAATCGCGGCCATCGCGGCCGTGGAGCATCACCTGAAGTTCAGCGGAGGCGGGTACCCCCATATAGGAAGCAACTGGCGCCCGCACCTGGTGGCACAGATGATCGCCATCTCCGATGTTTTCGACGCCATGCGCAGCCGGCGCGTCTACAGCGAACCCAAACCGATCAAAACGGTGCTGGAGATCCTGGTGAAAGAGAGCGGCACGACTTTTAACCCGGTCCTGGTGAGCAGATTTCTCAGTCTGCTGCCCGTCCGCAGTTCCAAAGCGATGGAAGGTGAAGCGTAAAGGAAAGGTGCCGGGGGCGGAGACCGCCTTTGCACCGCCCGCAATCGTGCGGCACGGGCGTTTGGAAGGCTGAAGCTTTCGTTGCCACCGACTCAAGAAACTTTTCGAAAGCGCACTTGTCGAATCTGGACGGCCAAGGGAGATACACGCGGCGAATTGGACAAAATCATCGATTGTAGCCGTGTAGGGTGGACACGGCTCTTTTGTGCCCACCGTTTTTCCTCCAGAGCAGACCGGCATTATCCTGAATGCAAATTCGTATTTAGTGGATGCGGCGGTTTTTGCGATCAGCCTTTGAACATATGCCCCGCGGGGAGCATGTCGTCGGGCGGCGCTGTGCCGTTTTTCGCGCGGTATTCCTTCCGCTTGCACTGGGTCTGCTTCGGCCCCCGGCAGTACTGGTTTATCAGGCCCCGGCAGGCGGCCTCGAAAGAGTCGGAAAACTTCTTGAAAAACCCACATTTGGAAAGCATTTCGCAATCGGCCATATCTTTCTCCTTTTTTAAAAATCAGCCTGGCGGCGGAATGGGAAACCTGCATGAAATAACGATATGATTCTTCAAATATCGGTTGTCCGCGTCCAAATCATTAAAAAAAACATCCGTCTGATCCGATAATAACGGTTTTCAATGCATTTCCTTTCCTCCCGCCCGGGCTCCAGGCTTGATTTCCTTCCTTTCGGCCAGCAAGCTTAAATCGTTGTATTTATAGTAACATTCTTAGCAGATCGGATCCGTGTAGGGTAGACGCGGTTTTTTTATGTCCACCATTCTCCATAACGCTACTGCGCTACGTAACCACACAAATCTTGACCTGCGGCCGATTTATGCCCACGATTGCAGCATGCCAACTTGGCTCTGGATAAGACTTCTCTATTGATCATCCTACGGCACTTGACGCCGTAGTGATAAGCCTGGTACTCATCGGTGGGCACGATAAAGTCGTGTCCACCCTACGTTGGTCCCCAATCTTTATTCGAATGCCGATACTTTTAGAATAGCCGGATGTCAATAATAGGGATGGGAAGTCCATTTATAAAGGATATGAATATCTTGTATAAGCTTCGTCCGCCGCAGCAATGGCGTCACAGATAGAAACTGCGCTTGAGCCCTTTATATCTCCTGATGGATTCCAGCAGGCCGACCGTTCCGGTCATCATATTGTCGCCCATGGGCGCACCGAACGTGATCGGGAGCATTGATTTTTCGAGAAGCCGCCGCTTGGGGCCCGTGGCGATGATCGCCTGGACGGCATCGAGCCCGAATGCGTGGCGGACGTAGGCCCCGTGGCCTCCTCCCTTGAGGATTTCGTTGTGGCTCAGGGTCCCCTCGACCAGCCGGGCCAAAAGGGACTCCAGTTTTTCGAGAGAAATATCGCGGGTGTGGTACTCGAAAAACCCGGCGATTTCGTCCCTGTCCATGGCGGCGCAAACGGTGTGGGAGGTGGCGACGTCGATGACCACGAACCTGTCTTTTCCCCTGAGGGTGGGGTCCATGGAGGCGCCGCGTATGGCGGCCATGCCGCTGTCCATGACATACACTTCGCGGGTGGGCAGGCCGGCAGCGGCCGCGGCGAGGGAGCGCAGCCGGTTGAGCGGGGCGGGGATGGTGTCCGGGCGGTACAGCAGGGATTCGGGGAACGGGCTTTTGTCCAGGGCTTTGCGGAATATCTCGTGCCGGAAGTCCAGGTGGGACTGCCCCTTCGCGGGCATGCCGTGGTCCTGCGCGCAGGCGCCGACGACGTCGAATTCGAACGGCACTCCGAAACCGGAAACGATCGCTTCCAACTGCTCGCGGGGGAGGTCGCTCAGCGCCAGGGAGCCGTACTTCCCGGAAGCGGAAAGCCTCCCGGCTTCGGACGCGTCGATAATCTTGAGCCCGGCGTCCAGGACGCGCGACGGGTCGTGGCTGAGGGTCATGGCCGCCGGCCCGGTGATCGCCACCTCCGCTCCCTGTGCTTTCCGGGAGAGGATTTGCAGCAGGGCCCCGCCGCCCATTTCGGCCCCGGTCACCACGAGATCTCCCGGCAGGCTCCCGGCTTTTTGCGCCGTGCCGATCACCGGCGATTGCACCACCGACTTGTAATGGATGTCTGATTGATCATCGTAATACAAGACGTCGAGTGTCCCCGCACCGACGTCCAGAAGCAAGAACCTGCTCACGAACTCCCCCTCCCTCCGTCCGGCCGCCCGAGCAGCCGTGCCGATCACTTCACTTTATGCAAGGTGCAGGTGCTGTCCATCGCCTTGCGCGTCACACGCGACACCAGCTTGCCGTCCCCCACCATGGCCCAGTGCATTTCCTTCCCCGCCTCGGTGCTGAACACCAGGTTCGAGACGCCCTTGATGATCCGCACTTCGGCCTTGAGCTTCTTCTGGTCGACGGTGCCGGGCCCGAGGCCCTTGCCCAGGCCCGATGACAATTGACTGTTTCCGACATACAAATCAACGTATGCCTGCCCGTCCAGGACATGCACCAGGAGTTTGCACGGCCTTGTCCCCCATTGATTGGCCGCCTGTTCGATCCTCCACTCGCCTTCCCACTGCCCGAGAAACGGTTCGAAGGACGCCGGGGCCGGGGCCGGCGGCGAGGGCATCACCGGGGGCGGTTGCCTGGCGGGCAGGGCGGCTATCGGGCGGGCGGGGGCCTCGGAGACGGGGGGCCGCCCGGTGGAGGCCGGAGTCACCGGAGGTGCCGGAGATGGTGCAGGAGCCGGAGATGGTGCGGGAGTCAAAGAAGGCTTGGGGGCCGGAGTCGCAGGAGGAGCCGGAGGGACCGCGCGGACCGGCATAGCGGGAAGAGGCGGCTGCGCGGGTGCGGGAGAGAAATAAAAATCGCCCACCAGTGAAGACGATTCCCAGGGTACCTGCCGATTGTTGGTTCTTTCCTGCACGGCCTTCCGGACCCTCTTGAAGACCTCTTCAACCTTCAGGCCGCTCACCCCCATGTTTTCGACCAGTTCCTGGGAGTACAGGCCGTTTTTGCCTTCCCCGTCAAAGGCGACGGAGCCGGGCGCGGTGGCGTAGGCGATCAGGGTCCCGCTGGGAGCGGTGATGTTTGCCAGACCTCCGGCGGCGGCCGAGCGGAAACTTCTTTTGAAGGGATTGTTGCGGCAGGCATCCAGAATTACGAGATTGAGCCGGTTTTTGGCGACTTCCATTTCGGCCAGCACTTCGCCGATATTGACGGCCCGGTACCGCACGTGCTCTTCGAACTCGATCCCGGACTTGACCGGGATGAGGTAATTTTCTCCATTGACCTGCACGCCGTGGCCCGCGAAATAGAAAAGCCCCACCCCTCCCGTGCGGATCTTTTTCCCGAACTGCTGGATGGATTCGAGCATCTGGGCCATGGCGAGGTTTTCTCGCTCGATGACGTCGAACCCCAGCTTTCTCAAGGCGCCGGCCATGGCGCGGGCGTCGTTTACCGGGTTTTTGAGCGGAGCGTCCTCATAGGCGCCGTTCCCGATGACGAGCGCCGTGCGGCCTTCGGTTCGCTCCGGGTTGGCGGTCTCCACCGTAACCAGGCCCCGGCCGGGAGACTCCAGGCCGAAAGCCGCCGAATACACAAGCAGCAGGGCCGCCAGAACGGCGATCAGCAAAGTTTTGGGAATCGCCACATCCATCCCCTCCGCGACGAAACGATGCCTTGAAAGCGTGGGGGCGCTTCGCCCCCGGCCCCTCCGCCCTCCACGCCGCTTCGCGGCCCAATCCGGGGAGTGCGGGGAAGGGGGAGTAAGTACCTGAAAATACGACACCCTCCCCTAACCCCTCCCATCGCAGGGAGGGGG
>LUZZ01000358.1 GCA_001603845.1 Syntrophobacterales bacterium Delta_01
ATGTTTTCGGAAATGGAAGGAAGGTCCAAAAACTCCCGCCGGCCCGGAAGAAACAACGACCGACATGGATTTTCGCCGGGCCTGTTTTCACGTTCCCACACAATAATCACACCCCGCGCCGGATGCATCGCCGATGTGCATGAAAATTTAACGCAACGCCCGCCGCCGGCTCAAATTATCGGGAGGCCGCCGCTCGTTTGCTCTTTGCTTGACATTGGGCGAAAAATTGAAGATGAAGATAAGCTTTCAAAAAATTTCAGAATATCGGGGGCTTTCAGGCATGAACGAATTCGAGGCCGGCGAGTGGGTGCTGCTCACCTCGCAGAAGGGAAAAAAATGGCTGGTGAGAGTCGAGGACGCACCTTACTCTTCCCACCTCGGCGGAATCCAGTTGGGCGATATCGTCGGAAAACAGGAGGGCGACTGGCTGATCACCACCAAGGGGGCCAAGCTGATGCTCTTCCGCCCGACGCTCCAGGACTACATCTTCGGCATGAAGCGCCACACCCAGATCATCTACCCCAAGGACCTGAGCGCCATGGTGTTCTGGGGCGACATTTATCCGGGCTGCACCGTGCTGGAAACGGGCATCGGCGCGGGGGCGCTGGCCCTGACCATCCTGCGGGCCCTGTGCGGCCGGGGGAAGCTCATTTCGGTCGAAAAGCGGGCCGAGTTCGCTCTCGGGGCGCGCGATAACATCCACCGCTATTTCGGAGGCGCGCCCGAAAACCACCTGATCGTCGCCGCCGACATCCAGGACGTGGCCCTCAACTGCACGGTGGACCGCATTTTCGTGGACCTTCCCGAACCCTGGCACGCGGCGGGATGCTTCGCCCGGATGCTGAGGATGGGGGGCCTCCTGGTGAGCCTCAGTCCCAACGTGGGCCAGGTGCAGTTGATGTACCGGGAACTGAAGGCCAACGGGTTCGGGGATATCGTGAATTTCGAACTGCTACGGCGCGACTGGAGAATCGACCAGGTGAGGGCCAGGCCTTCCGACCGCATGGTGGCCCACACCGGCTTCATCACCGTAGCCAAGCGGGTGGCGGCCCAGGGCGTTGACGAACCGGACGACGGGGAACAGGAAGACCAACCGGGCCTGTAGCCGCCGGAGCGGGGCAGGAACAAAACGCGGGCCGGCTGCAAACGCTTTTGCCGTTGCGCGAAGTGCCGGGAGGGTGGAAGCTGTCCCGGCACTTCGGAAAGATAATTAAGATAAAAGGGGTGAGGCGGCTTGGTGCCGCAATCAGCTCAATTTACCAGGGAGGCGAACAGCCATGAAGCATCCCACCGGATCGGCCGAATGGATCCAATCGGTGATCACTGAATTCATTGAAACGTCCCCGGACAACAGCCTTCGAAACGAAACGAACGACAAGGCTTTCGAGACCACCCTCGTAGGGTTCTCATCGGGCGCCGACCCGATCTACGAGGAATTCAAAACGCACGTCGGGCCGTTTCACTGGACGCCGGCCGAGGCGTTTGCGCTGGCGTACCCGGACATCCAGGCCCGGCCCGAAGATCTCAGCGTGATCAGTTGGGTGCTTCCGCAGACCGGGGCGACCCGGAAGGACAACCGGAAGGAGATGTTCTACCCGGCGGAGCGGTGGGCCAGGAACAGGATTTTCGGCGAGGAATTCAACGTCAGGATTAGGAAACGGCTGGTCGAGGTCCTGGTCGCAGCCGGGTTTGAAGCCGTTTCCCCCATGTTGTGCAGCCAGTGGGAGAGGAAGGACTCGGACCGGTTCGTCATCGCTTCCACGTGGTCCGAGCGCCATGCGGCTTACGCGTCGGGGCTGGGGACTTTCGGCCTGTGCGACGGGCTGATCACCCCGCTGGGCAAGGCGATGCGCCTCGGTTCGGTGGTGGCCAGGGTCAAAATTCCTCCCACTCCCAGGCCCTACAAGGACCACCACGAGTATTGCCTGTTCTTTACCAAGGGAACATGCGGGAAATGCATCGACCGCTGCCCCGTCCAGGCTATCTCCAAAAACGGCCACGACAAGATAAAGTGCCGCAATCACCTCAAGCCGACTTCGGCCGATTATGTAAAATCCCGTTTCCACTTCGACGGCTACGGGTGCGGCCTTTGCCAGACCGGCGTTCCGTGCGAATCGAAAATCCCGGTCGCGGCCGATGTCAAAGAATGATCCCCCTCCATTCCCGCGTTCAACCTGGCCGGCGGATGTCCGAAAAGGACGGGTCCGGCCACGGCCCCAGCCCGGAAAATGGCGCTGAAGGGAAACATTAAGAGAACGAAACGAAAAAATTAGTGCTATTGTTGTCTTCGGGCGGTTTTCGGGCTTCCGGCCCGGAGGCCGTGCCCGCTGGCGGGAAAGTTGGGTCTTTTATGGTATGGAAGATAGCTTCGAAACTCATTTCCGTATTCGCTGCCGTTGCCCTTTTGATTCCGGTCCCTGCCGGATCGGGGTGTCCCGGGGGGAGATGAACTTCAGCGTTGAATTCCAGAGGGAGGAACTTTGAGATGAGCCAGTGTGCGGAATGTCGTGTCTTTGCCTGCCGGCTGGGTAAAATCGATGGTGCGCCTGATGACTGCCCGATGCGCTCGGAAGCGGATGTCTACGAGTGGGCGAAAAATGAGTACGTGCAGCCCGAAACCGGGAGCGTCGCGTACAAGTGCGCCGTGACGGAGTCCAAGGGCTTCAGCCAGTGGACCCGCCTGGAGGAGATCGTTCACTTCTGCCGGCGGGTGGGGTTCCAGCACCTGGGGCTCGCTTTTTGCGTGGGGCTTCGCAAGGAAGCGGCCGAGGTGTCGAAGATATTGAAAAGCGCCGGGTTCGAACTCGATTCCGTGGCGTGCAAAACGGGAGGGATTCCCAAGGAATACCTCGGAGTGAAAGAAGACCAGAAGGTGCACCCCGGCAACTACGAGGCGATGTGCAATCCGCTGTGCCAGGCCAAGATCCTGGAGCGGGCGGGCACCGAGTTCAACATCCTGCTGGGGCTTTGTGTCGGGCACGACACGCTGTTCATCAAGTACACCAACACGCCGATGACCGTCCTGGCGGTAAAAGACAGGGCGCTGGGCCACAATCCGCTGGCCGTCCTTTACGGGAACTATTACTTTGCCCAAAGGATGGCGGCATTGAAGAAAAAATAAGCGGGATGCCGGAAGGCGGGGGAGCGGATGCCCGCCCTCCGTCTTCCGGCATCTGTCTTCCGTTCAATACCCGAGGTCTTCTCCCACCAGCTTCACGTGGATGCGGCCCTTCAGCCTGTGGCCTTCGATGATCGTCCACATGTTGCAGATGCGCTCCTGCGTCTTGCAGTCGGCGCACAGCCCGTTGACGGTGCAGGGGGTTTTGTGCCCGATGCGAAGGGCGTTCACCGGCGCGGCGTAGTGTTTGACCCGTGCTATGGCGGAATCGAGGTCGGGCACGATCTTGTTCATTCCCACCACCAGGATGACCTTGCGCGGCCCGAACATCATGGCGGCCACCCGGTTGCCGAGGCCGTCGAGGTTTACCAGCCTGCCGTCCAGAGTGACGGCGTTGGAACTGGCGATCATTATGTCGGCGACCATCCCGCGGCGCCTGGTTTCGATGTTTTCCTCCCCGGAAAGTCCCGGCTGAAAGGGGTCGATCACCTCGACTCCCGGAATGGCGGCGATTTTTTCCCAAAGCCCTATGGAATGGGTGGATTCCGAACCGCAGCGGTACACGGAAGCGCCCTGCGGAATCATCTCCAGCACTTCCGCCACGGCCTGCCCGGCGTTGGGGGCGTAGCTCCCTTCCAGCCCGCGTTTCTCGAATCGTTCGATGATGGTTTTGACGACTTTCTCGTTCCAAACTGCCTGGTGCTTGTCCATTCTTACTCTCCCTGTTATACAATATTTAATCGTTCGAGCGTTATAGGACATCTCCAAACCAATTGGCAAGGCTTTGAGGAGGGGGAAAGTTGGAATCTACTTCATGTGATGTGTTGGTGATCGGAAGCGGCGCCGCGGGGCTCCGGGCCGCAATCGCGGCCCGCGAGGCCGGGTGCGAAGTGATCGTGGTATCCAAGGCGAAGCCCGGCAAGGCGACCTGCACCGGGCTCAGCGCGGGCGTCATTGCGGGTTCCTGCGACGAGCGTTCCTCCGCGGCCCATTTTCGCAACACGTTGGCTTCGGGGCGGGGCCTCAACCAGGGCGAGCTGGTCGAGACCCTCGTCCGGGATGCTCCCCGGAGGCTGGGCGAGCTGATGGACTGGGGGATCCAGGGCAAGATGATGGCAGGATATGTATTCGCCCAGGGCCGCGCCCCCGTGATGGGAGAGGCCATCGTCCACTGCCTCCTGAAAAAGAGCGAAGAACTGGGAGCCCGGCTGGTCGGCGGCCTGGTGGCGGCCGACCTGGCGGCCGAAGGCGGAGCGTGGGGGGCCAACCTCCTCAAGCCGGCTACCGGCGAATGGGTTTCCATCACCGCCGGGGCGGTGGTGCTCGCGTCCGGCGGAGCGGGGGCGCTCTATCTTCGGAACAACAACCCGAAGCGGATAGTAGGCGACGGGTGGCGGCTGGCGCTGGAAGCCGGCGCCGTGCTCCAGGATCTGGAGTTCGTCCAGTTTTTCCCGCTGGGCCTGGCGGAACCGGGGATCCGGGCCATGGTGGTGCCGCCCAAGCTCGCCGACCGGGGGCTGCTGGTAAACAAATCGGGGCAGGATGTCCTCAAAAAATACGGCATAGAAGAGCGCCCCGCCGGCGAAAAAGCGAGGGACCGGCTGGCGCGCGCCCTTTTCACTGAGCTTTACCGCGAGGGCGAAACCGTGTACGCCGATCTGCGCAGCGAGACCGACATCTGGAGCCCGGACCCCTTTTCGGCCGCGGTCAGGCACATCCTCGGGGAACGCTACGGCGCCCTGGAACGGCCCATGCGCGTGGCCCCGGTAGCCCACCACACCATGGGGGGCGTGTGCATCGACCCGGCGGGGGCCACTTCCGTTGCCGGGTTGTTTGCGGCGGGCGAAGTGACGGGCGGCGTCCACGGGGCCAACCGGTTGGGAGGAAACGCCCTTTGCGACACCCTGGTCTTCGGTGCCCAGGCGGGAACGTCTGCGGCGCAGTGGGCGAAAAATGCCTCCCGCGGCGGCCCGGCGCTCCGGGACCGGTTGGAGGCGCAAAGGGCCCGGTGGGACGCGCGCGCGGTGCCCCCGGAAGATTCCCTGGAGACTCTTCAGAAACTGATGTGGGAAGACGGCGGGGTTTTGAGAAACCGCCAGGGCCTCGTCCGTGCCCGTGAAAACATCAAGGAAATGATGGAGCGGGTCGGCGGGCGGGATTCCGGCCGGGCGGCCCCGGACCCGGCAAAGGCCGTCGAATTCTTTTCCGCGGCAAAGGCCGCCGGGCTCATCGTGGACGCGGCGCTGCGCCGGGAAGAGAGCCGCGGTTCCCATTTCCGGGAGGATTTCCCGAATCAGGACGACGGCAACTGGCGCGGACACCTGCAGGTGCAAGCGGCGCCGGACGGCGAACCGGCCTGGAATTTCCGGCCGGAAAAAGAACCCCCGGCAGGGGATGCCTGAAAAAGACTCGAAATCGGAAGGTAAAAAAACGCGGGGGGCCTGCGCCCTCCGCGTTTTTCCGTTTTTCCGGCCGGTTTCCGATTACGTTCATACAAGTATTTTTAAAAGAGCGGGGGAAGGCTTCCGGGGCTGTTGCCCAAAACCAAATTTCAGTAGGAGGTCGGCAAAAGTACGAACTACTCCCCTCCCTTGGTGGGAGGGGATGGGGGAGGGGGTCGTCAGTGCCCGGAAATACGACACCCTCCCCTAACCCCTCCC
>LUZZ01000359.1 GCA_001603845.1 Syntrophobacterales bacterium Delta_01
CTTTAGGGACGACGCTCCATGAACTCCCCTCCCTTGGCGGGAGGGGCAGGGGGAGGGGAGTAGTCCGTACTTTTTGCCGCCTCCTGCTGAAATTTTGCTTTTGGGCAACAGGCCCGCACCCCTTTCGCCCGCACCGGGACCGGGCGACTCCCACTCCATGGAACTCAATTTCGTAATTCAAACCCCGTTCCGCAACCGGACCGTCGTTATTTTTTGGCTATCCTGCGAGCGATCCCGTTCACTTCGGCCAGGATTTCCGCCTCGTCGATTCCCACCGCCGCGCCGTCCGCCACCAACTGCACGCCGTCCACCCACACGAAGCGCACGTCGCTTCTCCCCGCGCAGTACACCAGGTGCGAAACCGGGTCGTAGAGGGGCGCTAAGTGCGGCCGGCCGAGATTCAAGGCAACGAGGTCCGCCTTTTTTCCCGCTTCGATACTCCCGGCCACCTCTCCCAATCCCAGGGCCGCCGCCCCGCCGGACGTGGCCATTTTCAGCACCTGCCGGGCGGGGCAGGCCGTGGGATCGTTTCCGAACACCTTGTGCAGCTTGGCGGCGGTATCCATTTCGGAAAAGAGATCCTGGTCGTTGTTGCTCGCGCTCCCGTCGGTTCCCAGCCCCAGGGTTACGCCGGCGGCGGCCAGCAGGGGGACCGGCGCGGTGCCGGAACCCAGCTTCATGTTGCTCTCCGGGCAGTGGGCGACACCCGCCCCGGTGCGGGCGAGCGCGGCCGTTTCGGCCTCGGACAGCCATACGCCGTGGGCGCAGAGGGAAAGCTCGTCCAGCACCCCCAGCGATTCCAGGTAGAGCGCCGGTCTTGTGCCGAATTTCGCCGTCAAATTTTCGACCTCGCCGGCCGTTTCCGACAGGTGGGTCTGGAAAAGTATCCGGTTTTCCCGGCACATTGCCTTCACCCACTTGAGGGTTTCCGGGCCGCAGGTGTACGGAGCATGGCAGAAAAGCGAAGGACGCACCCGGCCGGTAAAGTTCGTAAAAGAGCTAAGAAAAGCCTCGGCCCTTTCGCGGGCTCTTCCGGGGGCGGGCTGGTCGGGCGCCGGAAAATCGATGATCCCCTGCCCCACCACTGCCCGTATCCCGGCATCCCGGGCGGCACGGGCGGCGGATTCTTCGAAAAAATACCCGTCGCAGAAAGTGGTCACCCCGCCTTTCAGCATTTCGAGGGCGGAGAGGAGCGTGCCGGCATACACGGTATCGGGGCTCAGAAAGGCCGCCTCCGCCGGAAAAACGGCTTCCTCCAGCCACTCCCGGAGCGGCAGGTCATCGGCCAGGCCGCGAAAGAGGCTCATCGCCGCGTGGGTGTGGGCGTTGACCAGCCCCGGCATCAACAGGCACCCGGCAAGGCTTATCTCCGTGCGGCCCCGGAACCCGGCCCTCAGCTCGGCCGAATCCCCCACGGCCGCAATGCGGTCTCCCTCGACGGCCACCCCGCCCCCGCGCAGGCATTTCATTTCCGCGTCGCAGGCGATCAGCCAGTCGGCATCGAGCAGCAGCCAGTCCACCGGCCGCGCGGGCTCATCCCTTGTGGTTTTCGGCAAATTCGCGCACATGGGCAAAAATCTCTTCGAGGTCCAGGGTCAGCAGCTTCCGGTCTTCCATGACCACCCGCCCCCCGATGATGCTGGTGCGCACGTCCGCCGCCCCGGCGGCATACACCAGGTGGCTGACGGGATTGTAGACGGGCGTGAGGTGCGGTTTGGCGAAATCCACCACGATGAGGTCGGCGAGCGCTCCCGGGGCGATCCTCCCCAGCGCGCCGCCCCAGCCGAGCGCGTCCGCTCCGTTTTCCGTGGCCATCCGGAGGGCGGTGTCGGCCGAAAGGAGAGTGGGGTCGAGGTGCGCCGCCTTGTGGAGCTTGGCGCAGGTGTCCATTTCCCCGAACATGTCCAGGTTGTTGTTGCTCGCGCACCCGTCCGTTCCCAGCGAAACGGTCACCCCCATGTCCAGCAGGCGCGGGACCGGGGCGATACCCGACGCCAGTTTCATGTTGCTTTCCGGGTTGTGGACCACCTTCACACTGTTCCGGGCGAGCAGCTCCATGTCGGCCTCGTCCAGCACCACGCAGTGGTCGGCAACGAGGTCCGGCCCGAGCAGGCCCAGGTCGGCCAGGTGGCGGACGGGACGTCTTCCGTATTTGCCGACGATTTCATCGACCTCCGCCTGGTTTTCCGAGAGGTGGACCACCAGCGGAACGCCCAGCCGCCGCGCAAGCTCGCTGCACTTTACCAACAGGTCCGGAGAACAGGTGTAGAGCGCGTGCGGTTCCACCGCCACCCGGACCAGCGGGTCGCCCCGCCACCTCGCCACGAGGTCCTCGGTGTGCCGCAGGCCGTTTTCCACGGGTCCGTAGGCCGGGGACGGGAAATCGTAGAGGACTTCCCCCACCAGGGCGCGCATTCCCGCGTCCCGGGCCGCTTCCGCCGTCTTGTGCTCGAACAGGTACATGTCGCAGAACGTGGTGGTCCCCGACATGATCATCTCGGCGCAGGCCAGCATCGCCCCCCAGTACACCCACGTTTCGGTGAGCCGGGACTCGGCCGGGAAAATGTGTCCCTGGAGCCAGTCCATGAGGGGCAGATCGTCCGCGATGCCCCGAAAAAGGGTCATGGCGGCGTGCGTGTGGGAGTTGATGAGGCCGGGCAGGACGACGCAGCCCGAGGCGTCGATCACTTGTTCCGATTCGTAGCGCGAAACGATTTCGGCGCCCTTTCCGACCGCTTCTATCCTGTCGCCGCAAACGGCCACGGCGCCCCGCTCGATGCGCGACGGCGCTCCGCCGGGGGGAAGCACGGTCCCGTTCAAAAGGAGGAGGTCACATTTTTTCTTGCCGGCTGGTTCGGTTCCCTGCACTTTTTTTGAATCCTTTTTATCTGAATTTGTGGCACTTTCTCGCTCAATCCGCCATATTATTGGAATTTGGACAAGTGGCAACAGCAAAAACACCTCATACGGACTGAAAGGAACCGGTAATGAAAGTATTCGACGGGCTGCACGCCTTCTTCTGGACCTCCATGGCAGCCAACAATTGCAACACCTACCTGATTGACGGCCCGGCTAAAATTCTGATCGATCCCGGCCACCTGCGCCTGTTCGACCGTGTCACCGCCGAACTGCGAGGCCTCGGCCTCGAACTTTCCGACATAGACCTGGTGCTGGTCACTCACGCCCATCCCGACCACTTCGAGGCGGTGCGCCTTTTCAAGGACCTGCCGGCCTCCTTCGCGCTGAGCGTCGAGGACTGGAAGATGATCGAGGAAATAGGAAAATACGCACCGTCATTCGATATCAAGGCCTACACGCCCGATTTCTTCCTCGACGCCGGCAACCTGGACGTCAAAGGCACCAGCCTGCAGGTCATTCCCACTCCGGGCCACTCCCGCGGCTCGGTGAGCCTCTATTGGGCCGACAAAAAAGCCCTGTTCACCGGCGACGTGATCTTTCGCAACGGCCTGGGCAGGACGGACCTCCAGGGCGGACACGGCGAATCCCTCAAGGAAAGCATCCGGAACCTCGGAACACTGGACGCCGAGTGGCTCCTGCCGGGCCACGGAGACATGGTATCGGGCAAGGCGCAGGTGGCTTCCAATTTCCGTGAAGTCGAAACCCACTGGTTCGGCTACATTTAGCGGGAAACAGGCTCGGCGCTACGCCATATCGAGCCGCAAAGCGGCGTGGAGGGACGGAGGGACCGGGGGCGAAGCGCTCCCGCGCCTTTAGGGCATCATTACTGATCAAGGCACAACGGGAAGCGGGAGCTTCCAAGGTTCGGTTCCCAGGCCGGAGGCAGGTTTTTTCCCCGCATTTTCGGCACTTGTGCCGGGAGCGGCGAAGCGGTAAAGACGCCGGATTCCCGCCCAAAAACACTGCGGGAATGACGGTTTGGAAGGCCTTGCGCTAGATTGTGAAGTCCACGTTACCGCTGGTTCCCAGGCCTGAGCCTGGGGGCCACACCTCGATAGGTGGGCACGATAAAGCCGTGCCCGCCCTACATTTGCGACTCACCCCGCCCTTCCTGCGCATCCAGGCGGGCGAGGGCCGCGGCCGCCAGATCGGAGGTGCGGCGAATTTTGAGTTCTCCATCCTGGTAGATGGGGATTTCGAACGGATCGCCTGCCAGGGGGGCAATCAGGGGACGGGCCGCTCGGGGCTCTACTTCGAAAAAGCCTATCGCCCACAGCGCCAGGGCCCGTTTGGCCGGGTCGACCGAGCGCAACTGGTTGAGGACCGCCGGTGCCGCCTCGCGCACCAGGCCGGGCCTTTCACGAGCGAGTCTTCCGATTCCCCACAGGACCCCGCGCTCCAGCAGGTCGTGTTCCAGGGGATTTCCGCTTTCGTCTATGTAGGAAAACAGGATGCGGCGATATTCGTCGGCGAGCCGTTCCTCGTCGGCCATGATTTCACCCATGGCTTCGGGGGCGCCCCAGCCGATGCCGCCCGATTCGTCGTTGAGGCTCCAGATGAGGCGTCGCATGATCGTGCGCGCGGATTCGAGCGATTCCCGCGCCATGCGGGCAACGGTGAGCCCGATGGCCCGCACGGCCCTCCACCTCGGCAGGTCGTCGGTTTCACACAGGAAGGATATCAGGGGGTTTACCAGCTTTTCGGGCGGAATATCGAGGGCTTCCAGCTCCTGCTCGAAGCCGGGCGAGCCCAGGATCGACCGGATGCACCGTCTCAAGGCCACACCACTCGGCGTACCCGCCCGCGCCGGCGCGGATTTGAGGTGGATGGAGCAACCTGGGGCTTCCATGGGAATTTCCGCCGCCCGTACGATCAAAACCCCTCGCGGGAGCGAACCGGGCCTTCCGGCCGCGCCGGACCGCCGTCCGTTCCCTCGGGGGCCGACCCGCAAATCAGGACCGCCCGGCCGGATTTCCGTCCAAAGCGCTCAGGGCGCTGTCCAGTTCCGCTTTGTTGAACCCGAGCAGCACCTTGTCGCCGACCGCAATGACCGGGGCACTGCGGGCGCCCCGGGAAAGGGTTTTCATTTCCTGGAGGGCCCCGCCGTCCGCCGTTACATCTATGTAGTCGAAATCGACCCCTTTTTCCGTTAAATACCTTTTCGCCTGGCTGCAAGTGTTACAGCCGGGGGCCGAAAACACCCTGACCTTCTTCGCCATCAAACACACTCCCAGGCCGGGTAAGGGGACGAACCCCGCACCGGCAAGGAATCCATCGGGGGAAAACCGCCCGCTTCCCCCCGTGCATGCGCCTACTTTCCAAGCCTTATCAATTCTAAAGTAAGCCGTTTCAAGTGTTCCTGCTCTTCTTTGACCAGAGTTTTTATGAGTTCCTGGTCCTGCTTGCCGGGCGCGGCGTCTTCCATAGTCAGGAAAAACAACACCGAATCCTTCTCGAACTCCATCGCCAGCTTCAGGGCGCTCCTGGTGTCCTTCACCGAGGCAAGCCGCTCGTTGAGGTCGTCGCCGCTCACGAACACGTGATCGTCGGCCATGGCCTTGATGTATTTGTCCAGTTCGTTGTCGGGGTCCCAGATCGTGGACGTCGAAGATTGCGGAGGAAGCTGAGCCTTGAGCGTCTCGAACTTCTTTTTGTGTTCGATTTCCTGTACTGCCAGTTCGGCAAAGAGCTTCTTCACATCGGGATTGTCTATGCGATCCTGGCTCCGCTCGTAGAACTGCTTTCCGTTTTCCTCGATCTGGATGGCGACTTTGAACACTTCCGCTGCATTGAAACCGTAGCTCATCTGAAACGCTCCCTCTGGCTCATATTTCTTTTCAAATTCCGGCCCTCCGGCCGGCGGGATTATTTTTCCTTCTCGAAATCTTCCTTCGCCGCGCCGCAAACCGGGCAAACCCAGTCATCGGGCAGGTTTTCGAAGCTGGTTCCCGCGGGTACCCCGTTGTCCGGATCTCCCTTGGCTGGATCGTAAATGTACCCGCAGACCGTGCAAACGTACCTGTCCATCGTGTTCCTCCTCGAATTTGGTTATAAGCTGAAAATTACCCCTGACGGCAGGGGCATAATATAGAAATGGTATTCGGGCAATGCAAATAAGTATCGGCGAAGAATTTCACGAAACCACGCCCGGCGACCTCTTTTTCCACAACCGCCGCAGGCGCAGGGCGTTGGATACCACGGAAACGGAACTGCAGGCCATGGCGGCCGCGGCAAACATCGGGTTGAGCAGGATGCCGAAAAATGGATAGAGCACGCCCGCCGCAACCGGGATGCCGATGACATTGTAGAAGAAAGCCCAGAAAAGGTTTTGCCGGATGACCCGCATGGTGAGCGAGGAAAGCTCCATGGCGGAGGCCACCAGCCGCAGGTCGTCGCTCATGAGCGTAATGTCGCTGGCCTCGATGGCGATGTCGCTGCCCGCACCGACGGCCACCCCGATATCGGCCGCCGCCAGGGCCGGCGCATCGTTGATGCCGTCTCCCACCATGGCCACCATGCGGCCCTCGGCCTGCAGGCGGCGCACTTCCCCGGCCTTGTCGCCGGGCAGGACTTCGGCCAGCACCCGGTCGATTCCCGCCTGCCGGGCTATGGCTTCGGCCGTCTCGCGCCGGTCGCCGGTGATGATCGCCACCTGGAGCCCCATTTTCTTGAGCCGCGACACGGCGAGAGCGGCAGAGGGCCGAATGGTGTCCGCAAGCGCGATCACCCCGGCCGGCTTTCCATCGACGGCCACGTGGACGCCGGTTTTTCCGGCTTTTTCAAAACCGGCGGCCAGGTCCCCGTTTCGCGAAAAATCGGTCTTGCGACCTTCCAGAAACTTGCGGTTCCCGACCAGCACTTCCTTTCCGCCCACCCTGGCGCTGGACCCCAGGCCGGCGAATTCTTCGAATTCCTGAGCGGCTTCCGGCCGGATGCCTTTCTTTTCGGCCTCTTTCATGATGGAACGCGCCAGGGGATGTTCCGAAAGCACCTCGACGGATGCCGCCAGGCGCAGCAGCTCGGATGCGCCGAGGCCGTCGGCCGACACCACGTCGGTCACCTGCGGCTCCCCGGTGGTGATGGTCCCCGTTTTATCGAAGACCACGGTGTTCAGGCGATGCGCACGCTCCAGGCTCTCCCCGCCCTTGATGAGGATGCCGTTTTCAGCCCCCAGGCCCGTTCCGACCATAACGGCGGTGGGAGTGGCCAACCCCATGGCGCATGGGCAGGAGATGATGAGCACCGACACGAAATTGAGCAGCGCGCGGCTCAGCACGTGCCCCGGCACGAAAAAGTACCAGATGACGAACGTGACCAGCGCGATGGCCACCACGGTGGGGGAAAAGATGGACGCCACCCTGTCGGCGATTTTCTGGATGGGGGCCTTCGAGCCCTGCGCCTCTTCGACCAGGCGGATGATCTGCGCCAGCGTGGTTTCGGACCCCACCTTGGTGGCCCGGAACTGGAAGCTTCCGCCCTGGTTGATGGTGCCCGCGAACACTTCGTCCCCGGTCCCCTTGGGCACCGGCATGCTCTCGCCGGTAAGCATGGACTCGTTGACCGTCGAACTGCCGGAAACGATGACGCCGTCGGTGGGGATGCGCCCCCCGGACCGGACGAGCACCAGGTCGTCCTTGACCACTTCCTCGATGGGAATTTCCATTTCACCGCCGCCCCGGACCACGCTGGCGGTCTTGGGCGCGAGCTTCATGAGCTTCTTTATGGCGTCGGAGGTCCTGCCGCGGGCCTTGAATTCCAGCAGGCGTCCCACCAGCACCAGGGTGACGATCATCGCCGCCCCGTCGAAATAGACGTGCAGCTCGATGCCGGTCCCCGTGAAAAACCCGGGAAAAAACGTCGCCAGGGCGGAATAGACGTAGGCGGAAAGCGCGCCGATGGCCACCAGGGTGTTCATGTCCGCGGTTTTTTGGCGGGTAGCCTTGTACGCTCCCACCAAAAACCGGCTTCCTACCCAGAAAACCACCGGCGTGGTGAGCACCAGCAGCAGATAGTGCATCGCCTGGCGCGGTATCCCGTGCAAAAACGGAAAGAGGTGCTGCATCGTCCCGGCCATGATGATCACGCTCAGCACCGCACCGGTCGCCACCCTCCGCTTGAGATCGGCGATCTCCCTGGCCCTCATGGCCTGCGTGGGGTCCTGCGCCTCTTCCCCGTGGATGCCCAGGTATTCGTAGCCCGCATCTTCGATGGCCGTCTTTATGGCCGACCAGTCCGCCAGTTGCGGGGTGTAGGAGACCCTGGCGCGCGAGGTGGCGAGGTTGACCGACGCGTCCTCCACCCCTTCCACCGACTTCAGAGCGTTTTCCACCCGCCGCACGCAGGCCGCGCACGTCATGCCACCCACGATCACATCGGTGGCCTTGACCAAAGACTGCGCCGGGGCTTCCCGCCGGGCCCCGTAACCAATTTCCTCGATGCGGTCCCGGATGGTCTCTTCGTCCAACACCGCAGGGTCGTATTCCACCGTGGCCCGCGAGGAAGCGAAATTCACCGCCGCACCGGTCACTCCGTCCATGGACTGGAGCCCCTGTTCGATGCGCCGCACACAGGCCGCGCAGCTT
>LUZZ01000360.1 GCA_001603845.1 Syntrophobacterales bacterium Delta_01
TCACGTTCTGCAAAAGTGCCAGTTTGTGTCAGTGTGCTTTTCTTCCTTTCGCTTTACCCTCTGCTTGTGTAAAGGAGGAATCGCCATGGATTACTACAACGCCGAACACTATCCCGACCGCACAGCCGCCGAGGCCATGCAGCATGTGATGTCCCACCGGGAGGAGGAAGTCTTCGTCCTCAGCGAGGAGGGCTGCCTCCAGCTGATCGAAGCCCTGGTCCGCCTGGCGGTGGAAGATTATCTCCGCGCCCACCGGTGCCTGCCCTGCCGCTCTGCCCGGCAGCGGCTGCTGGAGATCGAGGCCTTTTTCCTGTCCGATCACTTCCACAACCTCACCGGCCTGGACGGAAGCGCCATCCTGCGGATTGTCCGAAGGGAGGCGAAGAAGGAATGATCGCACCGGATGTTCTCCTGAAGCCCCGGCAAATCCGGCGGGAAATCGAACGCAAACAAATGCGGATTGAAACCTTGCGCCGCTTCGCGGAGCACCTGACCTCCCCGCTCCGGGAGGTCAGGGTCAAAAGCACACCCGATCCCACCCGCATGCAGGCGCTCCTCGCGGAAGCCGCGGACGAGGAAAAGCAGCTGCCCCTGCTGGAAGCGGAACTGGAGCAGGCGCTGGCGGCGGCTGCCATCACGGTCTCCACCCTGCCGGATGAACGGCTGGTTCACCTGATGGAACTCCGCTACCTGGAAAGCTACAGCTGGGAGGAGGTCGCCGCTGCGCTTGGCTACAGTCCCAGCCAGACGTTTAAACTGCACAGGCTTGCACTCTCGCTCCTGCCAAGTGAGAGCGCAAGGGAGGAGGTAGGAAGTAGGAGATAGGAGGTAGATTAACCTCAGCGCAGCCGCGGCAGGAATGTGACTGAGGGACGGCCCTGTTGTCACTATTCTTGCAAAGAATGTGACCACAGGACTGTCCCTTCTGTCACTGTTCCTGCCGCTAAACAACCCTATTCTCATCTCCCCCTCTTTAGGCTATAATAGGCATGACAGAACAAACAACCGACAACACAGAAAGGATTCGACTATGACAGAATCATTCAGACCCAATCCGTTTCGCCTGGCTTTCGGCCTGATGCGGCTGCCGAAGAATCCGGACGGCAGTATTGATATCCCCCAGGTCTGCGAAATGACAGACCATTTTATCGCCGCGGGCGGAACCTACTTCGATACCGCCTTCGTGTATGACGGCGGCGACAGTGAGAAGGCCTTCAAGGCGGCTGTGGCGGACCGTTATCCCCGGGAAGCCTATACCGTGGCCACCAAGCTGCACGCGGCCATCGGCGCTGTGGACGAGGCCAGCGCCAAGGCGGAGTTTGCCACCAGCCTGGAGCGCACCGGCGCCGGGTATTTCGATTACTACCTGCTCCACGCCCTGCAGCGCTCCATGTACAAAAAGTATGACGAGTACGGCCTGTGGGACTTCGTGAAGGAGCAGAAGGCCAAGGGGCTTATCCGCCACTGGGGCTTCTCCTTCCACGCGGATCCGGACCTGCTGGAGGAACTGCTGGAAGCCCATCCGGACGCGGAATTCGTCCAGCTGCAGATCAACTACGCCGACTGGGAAAACCCGGGCGTTGCCTCCCGCAAGAACTGGGAGATCTGCCGCAAGCACGGCAAGCCCGTCATGATCATGGAACCGGTGAAGGGCGGCATCCTGGCCGACCCGATCCCGGAGGTGAAGGCCGTCTTTGACGCCAGCGGCGCGGACGTGTCCTACTCCAGCTGGGCCCTGCGTTTCGCCGCGGGCCTGGAAGGCATCCATGCCGTGCTCAGCGGCATGAGCAACCTGGCCCAGATGGACGACAACCTGAAGACCTTCAAGGACTTCCGTCCCCTGGATGAAAAGGAGATGGAGCTGATCCGCAAAGCCCAGCGGGCGCTGGA
Organism: Syntrophobacterales bacterium Delta_01; assembly: GCA_001603845.1. Classification (GTDB taxonomy): domain Bacteria; phylum Desulfobacterota; class Syntrophobacteria; order Syntrophobacterales; family Syntrophobacteraceae; genus SbD1. The sequence goes on from LUZZ01000360.1 coordinate 1,891, forward strand.
CGCGGACAAATCCATTCCCTGCACCGCCTGCCATTACTGCACCAAGGGCTGCCCCATGGAGATTCCGATTCCGGAAATCTTCAACGTCATCAACCGCCGCAAGGGCAGTCCCGAGTTCCGCACCATCCGGGAATACGGCATCGTAACTGCCGGACGGGGCACCGCCGGGGACTGCGTCTCCTGCGGCCAGTGCGAACGGGCCTGTCCCCAGGGACTTCCCATCATTACGCTGCTACGCAAATGCAAGGCGGAACTGGAGAAATAACCGATGAAAAAGAAACTCAGACTGTCCTTTAA
>LUZZ01000361.1 GCA_001603845.1 Syntrophobacterales bacterium Delta_01
GGAGTAGTCCGTACTTTTTTGCAGCCTCTTACTGAAATTTTGGTTTTGGGCAACAGCCCCTTTCTCCCTGCCCCTCCAGGATTGAGCCGCGAAGCGGCCGGGGGGCGAAACGCCCCCACGTTTTCATGGCATCGTTTCGATAACCCGCCTACACCCGGATGATCCTGGCGTCCACCACCACCATGCCTTCGGAGTATGCCAGCACGGGGTTGAGGTCTATTTCGACGATATCCGGGCACTGCTGCGCGATGTCGGCCAGGAGCAGCAAGCCGTCCGCCAGGGCGTTGCGGTCTACCGCCGGCCGGCCCCGGAAGCCCTTGAGAAGGGCGGCCGCCTTGATTTCGTCGAGCATCTCGAAGGCGTCCTCGCGGGTCATGGGCAGCAGCCGCATGGAAATGTCCCGCAGAAGCTCGACGTTGACCCCGCCCAGCCCGAACATGATGATCGGCCCGAACTGCGGGTCGCGGTTCATCCCCAAGAGAAGTTCGAGCCCCGAAGCGGCCATGGCGCTCACCACCACCCCGGAAATTTTGGCTTCGGGGTAGGCGGCGGCAACGTCCCGCATCATCCTGGCGTAGGCGTTTCGCAGTTGGGCGGCCGTCTGGATATTGAGCCTCACGCCGCCGCAGTCCGACTTGTGGAGGATGTCGGGCGAATCGATTTTGAGCGCCACCGGAAAGCCCATCCTGTGCGCCAGGTGGACCGCCTTGCCCTCGCTGTCCGCCCGCCCGGAGAAAATACAGGAAAACCCGCGCGATTCCAGGAACTCGAAACTTTCGGACACGCTCATCTGGGCGCGGCCGCCGGAGGGTTCCGGGTGGGTGAAGTCGGCCCGGCCGCCCTTCCTGTCCCGCGCGATCACCTGGGCGAGCGCCCGGATGCCCCTTTCCGGGGTGGGATAGACCGGAATCCCCCTGCGGTGCATCTCCTGTCTTTCGTGCCGCTCCACCTCGGCTCCGCCCAAAAACATCACCAGTTCGTCGGCGCCCGGCGACACCACTTTCGACGCATCCACCACCGGGTCTCCGAAGATCACCCCCAGCGTATCGTAGTAGGGCCTGGCCCGTTCGATCACCGCCTGGAACATCGCCGCATTGGCGTCGCCGGTCAGGTCGAGCGGATTGGACCGGATGGCGTGGGCCGGGATGATCCCTTCCAGCGAATCGGCAAGCTCCTTGGGAAGCGGCGCCGTTTCGATGCCTTCCCGTTCGGCGGCGTCGGTCGCCAGGATGGCCGCTCCGCCCGAGGTGGTGACGAACAGGATCCGGTTGCCCTCGGGGGGCTTGAGGTAGGCGAAGGCCTTCGAAAAGTCGTAGAATTCCTCGATGGTGTCCGCCCGGCAGATGCCGTGGTGCCTGAAAAGCGACGAGTAGATGGCGTCCGCCCCGGCAAGAGACCGGGTGTGGGATTCCGCCGCTACGCGGCCCCGGGGGGTCCTGCCCGATTTGAGCACCACCAGGGGTTTCCGGATGGCCCCGATCACTTTCCGGAACCGCACCGGGTCTTTTATCCCTTCGATGTAAGCCGCGATGACCTTGGTGTTGGGGTCCTGCTCGAAGTACTCGATGAGGTCGATCTCATCGACGTCCGCCCGGTTTCCGAGGCTCACGAAGCCGGACACCCCCAGCTCTTCGACGGAAAACCAGTCCATCATGGCCGCGCCTACCGTCCCGCTCTGGCTGATCACCGCCACGCGCCCCTTCCTGGTAAGAAGGGGCCACGACGCGCAAATCGGAAGGTAGGGGTTGTTCACGCCCTGGCAGTTGGGGCCGATCACCCGCACCCCGTGCTCGGCGGCGGCCCCGGCCAGTTCTTCCTGAAGCACCGCCCCCTCGGGGCCGGCTTCGCTGAAGCCGCCGGAAATCACCACCGCCCCCTTGACCCCGCTCCGCCCGCACTCGGCGACCGCCCCGGGCACCATCCGCGCCGGGATGATCACCACGGCCATGTCCACCGGTTCGGGCACCTCGCCGATATTTCGAAACGCCGGGAGGCCGAGAATGTTTTGCGCCTTGGGGTTTATCGGGTAGAGCCCGCCCGGAAAGCCGCCTTCCTTCAGGTTCCTGAGGATTTCATGGCCCAGCTTTCCGGGAGTGTCCGAAGCCCCGATCACCGCCACGCTTGCCGGATGAAAAAAAGCATCGAGGTTACCTTTACCCATAATCCCTCACTTCCGGGCAGAGGCGCGCCGCGTGGAGCGCCCCCGCCAGAGCCGCGGTTCAACCGGTTTTCTTCTTCGCCTTTTCGGCCACCCTGGCATTGAATTTATCGGCCACGATGATGAATCGCTCGTGGACCGCCTCGCCGATCTTTTCCACCTCGTCGAAGGCTTCCAGCCTGAAGGTCAGCTTCTTGCCCTCGACGGCGGTGACCTCGGTCCTCACCCGGACTTTCATCCCGAGAGGCGTTGCGGCCGTGTGTTTGAGGTCCATCGAAATGCCCACCGACTGCTCGCCCGGGTCCAGCCGCTCGTTTATCAGCTCCGCCGATACCCGCTCCATCAGGCCCCCGAGGCAGGGCGTGGCGAAGACGTCCGGAAGGTTGGGGTAAAACCGCCGCGCGGAATCCTGCGCGGAAGACACCACGGTCAGTTCGCGGCTCATGCCTGGCTGGAAAGCTGCACTCATCAGTTCCTCCTCCTGTTGGCCGGGGGCGAAAACGGCGACCGGCGCGCCATCCCGCCCGGACCGGGGGGCGGGCGCCGTGGGCACCACAACGGGTTTAAAATAGAATCGGTGAAAGTGTTTGCAAATGCGCGGCCGCGTCAGCCGGGAACGTGTTGATGGTCGGAAACGAAAATCGAGCGGTTATCGGCGCCGGGATCGAGCCGAAGCGGCCTGAGGTGCCGCCCCGGCGGAAACTGCGCCCGGATACGGCCTCGGCCCCTGGAACAATACAATATTCCGGTGTGCGGTCAAACAAAAATCGGCCCAAATTGACTTTAGCTCCCATGTTCCTTAGCTTTAACCGGCTACCCTGTGAGAACGGAATCGCAATCCACTTGCCTCGCGTTGCGCCCATGGAGGGCCGGCGTTGAGGAAAACCCCTTTTTTATTCATAACCAAATAGGAGGATGAATAATGTCTAAAGTCGATAAAGACCTGATGGATGCTTTCGCCGGGGAGTCGCAGGCAAACAGAAGATACCTGGCGTACGCACAGCGGGCCGAAGACGAGTTCATGCACGGTGTGGCGAAACTTTTCAGGGCGGTGGCCGAGGCGGAAACGATCCACGCCATTAAGCACCTGCGCACGGCGGGCAGGGTGAAAAGCACCAAGGAAAACATCCAGGACGCCATAGAAGGCGAAATGCACGAATACACCAAGATGTATCCGGAAATGCTGGCCAACGCCAAAGAAGAAGGCAACAAGTCCGCGGAAATGGGCTTCAAGTACGCAAACGAAGTGGAAAAGGTCCACGCCGAACTGTTCAGGAAGGCCCTGGCGGACCCAGAAAAATTCCCCGTGCAGGATTACTGGGTCTGTAAGATTTGCGGCCACACTCACGGGGGCGGCGACGCTCCGGACGTATGCCCGGTGTGCGGCGCCAACAAGAAAGCGTTTTTCAAAGTCTAGACGGGTGTCGGAAGACGGAAGTCAGAAGACGGAGGACAGAAGCTGGAAATTTGAGGGCGGAATGCAAGGGACCGGAAACCGCTGGTGGTAAACGGCACGCGGGTGCCGGAACGCTGGGAACAGAGTAGGCGAACGTCAGAAGATCGGAGTGCCGGGTCGGCCGGGCTCCGATTTTTTCGTTTCGGTTAACCGTTGTCTCAGATCCTTGGCAACAGGGGTGAGTCTTGTACTGTTCGAAGAGTCCAGTTCCCACCCTCCCCCTGCCCCCAATGCTGTTGACTTTAGGGGCGACGCTCCATGAACTCCCCTCTCTTGGCGGGAGGGATGGGGTAGGGATTTGATATCGCTAAGTTTTTCACCCCCACCCTGCCTCCCCCATCAAAGGGGGAGGAGCTTAAAGTCAACAGCATTGCCCCCTCCCGTCAAGGGAGGGGAATCGGATCAGTTCGGATTAATATAGTCTATGAAAAAGATCGCATAAATTTCGGAAGTTTTACGGTAGTTTTCGGTTTTCCCGTTCACTGTCGGTTCCGCAATCAAGCCGAATTCCCCTCCCTTTGATGGGAGGGGGCAGGGGAGGGTGGTCATAAGCTTTTTGCTGGTTTCCACGCTCCGGTTTGAAAACCGAATCTTGAATCTTAAAAGCTCTTGTTTCCTGCTGGCTTTGAGAGAAAGCTGGAGCTTCTCCGTAGGGTTGCCCAAGCCGGAGCTTGGGGACCCGGCATACCTCTTGTGCTACGCGCCCGGATAGCGAGTATCCGGGCCACCCCGCCAGGTCCGATTCGGCCTCGGCCCCATGGCGGTTACCCGAATGCGGGCTTGTATCCTCGTTTCCATACCACGGCGTGGGGATAGGGCGAAAACGTGGGGAATCCACAAGTTCGCGTAAGGCCTCCAAAATCGTCATTCCCGTGGGGCATTTGGGCGGGAATCCGGTGTCTTTGCTCTTTGTCCGTGCCCGGATCTGAGTCCTAACGTGGAAAAGACACCGGACACCGGCCCGGAGGCGCTGACGGGGAGACGCAGGGAACGAACCGCCGGGCAACGGGTTCGACGGCAACGCATTCGGGCAGCGGTTTCGGAATCGTGGGAAGGAAGGAGGGGGGGAAGCACGGCGGGGAGGCTTTCGGCCTCCCCGCCGTGGCGGAATTATGGGAACGATGCGGCCTCGGCCGCATCGTTGTCGATCTCTGCCTAACGACTTTTGCCCAGGCCGGCTCTGGATCTTTTCGCTTCTTCGCCGTTGTCACCGGCCTTGTCTTTTTTTTTCTGTTCCAGGTAGAGCTGAAGCTTTGCAGGAAGGCCGCGTTTCTTGGCCGATCTGCTCCGCAGCTTGGTCAGCATCCGGGCGGCAAGAGGCTGCTTCAGCGGAAAGCCCCACTTTTTCTTGTATTCACGGGGAGTGAGCTGGTGCGTGCGCAGATGGTTGGCGGTGAGCTGCCGGAATTCGGCCCCGCACTCCATGCAGATGACCTTGTCGTCCTGGATGGAGGCACGCGGATCCGCTTCGGCCTGCGGTTCTCCGCCGGCGGCAAGTCCTTTTTCCACTTCCTCCGGCAGAACGGTGCGCCCTTCGGTTTCGGCCAGCTTCATCTTGTGCAGCGCGTTGTAGATCCGGACGAGGGCGGTTTCGATTTCATCCCCGGTCATTTTACCGGTTGAAGCCTGAGCCTGTACTATGTCCACGGCAAGTTCAAGCAGTTTCTTTTCCATAGGAAAAATCTCCCCTGTGAACTCCTTTTACGGAATTGGACTGGCATAAAAACTCAAATCAATATGCTTACTGTCTATCAATTTGTAAAGGGAGCCGGATTGTAAATTCACTCATACCGGAGAAAAAGATTTCTGTAAGACTTAATCGCCGTAAGCCGAACACCTGTCATATAGCTTTCTACCAATAACTGGAGCGGGATTGAACCTGAAAACGGATACCAACTCTTAATTATTCGGATGGGAACCGGGTGCCCGGGACCGGCCCGGATGGGTGAATTCATATCTCCGAAACAGTAGGTGATGTGCGACAGGCGGGGCCGCGCGAGCGGATCAACGGCTCCATGACGCGAACGACCCTCCGGGAGGCGAACCGACGGACCCCGTTCCGGCAGCGCCCGCCCGGCGCGCGCCGCACGGGGAAGTCCGCCGGCGGTCGCAGCGGAAGCCGACTGCCGGCGCCGCGGGACCGCTACAGCTCGAAGACTTTTTCGGGCGGCCGTCTTTCGGGCACGTAACGGTGCTCGATCTTGTCCTCATTCCAGTCTTTCGAAACGTAGAGACCGCAGTAGCAGCTTCCGTACTCCGCAATGTCTTCCTTGCTGTAGACGCAGGGGCAGATGACGTCCCGGTCCCACTCGCGGTCGGCTGCGGCCAGCCGGCAGGGGCAGCACATGTACCCGTAGCGGTCCTTGTTTTTGAGGAGGCCTTCGAGGAGCTGGTACACCATGGTCGTGTCACGGTTGAAATAATACCCTTTCGGCTCCTGGCTCTTTTTCAGGAATTCGTGCAGCTTTTCCACTGTCATTTCAGGTCCAGCGCCTCCTTTATTTCATCCGCCTTGAATCCGATGATGATCTTGTTGCCGATGACGAGCATCGGAAACGAGCAGTCCGGGTTCGATTCCTTGATTTCGTTGACAACCCTGCGCCTCTCATCGGCATCCAGCGTATCGACGTCGGTGCAGTCGTAGACCACGCCGCACTTGTCGAGCAGTTCCTTGGTATGCTTGCAGTGGATACAGGTGCTGAGAGCGTACAGCTTAATGCAATCGTCCATGGAATTCCCCCTTATGAGATAGATTTACAGACCCGTTTACCATGTTCCGGTACCGATGCGTGCGATGTCGGGGACCCCGCGATGCCGCCGCCCGGCTTTCTACCCCCGCGGAAGGCCGGCCGGCTTGTCCAAAAAGTCCGGGGAACCGTTGCCGTTCATCCCCAGCCGCGTGAGGGCGAAATCATAGCGCACCGGGTCCTCGGGACGGATTGCGGCAAAATTCTCGGTAACTTCGACGGCGCACCGCATGTCGGCCTGTTTTCGTCCGGTAAGGCCCAGAGCCAGCGAGATGCGGTGCATGTGCGTATCGAGCGGGACCACCAGGTGCGATGCCGGCACGGCCCGCCACACTCCGGGATCCACCCCGTCGCGGCGAACCATCCAGCGCAGGAAAAGGTTCAGCCGCTTACACGCACTCCCGTCCGCAGGGAAAGGTAAAAACATCGGCATCCCCCGTCCAGCCGCAATGTGCAATTTTTTTACGAAAGCCGAAAGCGCGGGAACGATATTGGGAGCTGAGGAGTCGAATTCACTGAGAAAACAAGATTCGAGCGACCCGTATTCTTCCAGAAGCTTTTTTGCCCCTTCGAGCATGGCGGCCAGGACGTCCCCGGTCGTAAAACGGTGCTTGAAGGAATGGAACATTTTGCGGATATCCTTCCGCGGGGTCTCCAGCAGGAAGGCGCAGGGGGACGGCCCCATCCGTCCCAGGACCGTTTCCACGCTGCACAGGATCTGTTTGACCCGCCCGTAGGCCAGCGCCGAGGCGATCAACCCCGCCACCTCCCGGTCCGGCGCGCCTTGGTAGCGGTGCACGAACTCCAGGGGGTCGGGGTGGATGAATTCCGGGCGGTTATACAATTCGTAGAGCCGTTCCAGGAACTCTTCCAGGGGGGCGCCGGGTCCGCAGCGGGCGGCGGCTGTGCGCATCTCCAAAAAACCTCCGAAAATTGCCCATTTGAGACATCTGTTAAAAATCTTTCTCGAACAATACCACATCTCCCCTGCGGAGAACAGCCCTTCCCTCCGTCTTCCGTCTTTCAAAACCGGCGGTTTCTGGTATAACCGATAAAGGCGCCCGGACTGGACGAGGGGCCGCGCGGCATGTGTACGGTCAACCCACCACGGCTTATTCCAAGGGAGGGAAATCGATGCGTCTCTTTCCGGTTCTCGTGCTTCCGGTGTTCCTGGGGTTTTGCTTTTTCGGCGGCGGAGCGATTGATGCGGGCCAGGACGCGCCCGTGATCGCTCAAGCGCCCGCGCAGCCGGCCCCCCCGAAAGCGCCGCCCGCAGACCAGCCTCAGGAGACCGAATCCTGCGTGGATTGCCACTCGCGGGTCACTCCGGGTATTGTGGTCGACTGGAAGCTCAGCAAGCACAGCGCCAATGACGTGGACTGCTCCACGTGCCACGGTGACGGACACCGGTCCATGACCGACGTTTCGAACGCCAAGATCGTTTTGCCGGAAACGTGCGGGACGTGCCACGAAACCCAGGTCGAGCAGTTTTCCCGCGGCAAGCACGCCAAGGCATGGGCCGCCATGAAAGCGATGCCCACCGTCCACTTCCAGCCGATGGCCCAGATCGAGGGGCTCAAGGGCTGCGGGGGCTGCCACCGCATCGGCGCCAAGACGGAAGGCGAAGTGCGGGACCTGGTGGAAAAGGGATCGGGCTTCGGCGTTTCGTCCTGTGACGTGTGCCACACCCGGCACCTTTTTTCGACGGACGAATCCCGGTCGCCGCAGGCGTGCCGCACCTGCCACATGGGCACCGACCATCCGCAGTGGGAGATGTATTCCTCATCCAAGCACGGCGTCCGCTTCCTGCTCAAGCAAACCAGGATGCTCCCGGAGGAGGCCGCCGCCCCCACCTGCCAGAGCTGCCACCTGCGGGACGGCGACCACGCCAACCGCACGGCCTGGGGCTACCTGGCGCTGAGGATGCCCCTTCCGGCCGACCCCCAGTGGCAGCGGGACCGCACCACGATTTTGCAGGGCCTGGGGATTCTCGATCCCGCGGGCAAGCCGACTCCCAGGGCCGAAGCCGTCCAAGCGCTGGACATGATGCGGATGACCGACGAAGACTGGCAGACGGAACGGGAGAAGATGCTCAAGGTCTGCAACGACTGCCATTCCATAAATTTTGCGCGTTCGGAACTGGAAAAAGGCGACCAGATGGTGCGCGAATCCGATCACCTGCTCGCCGAGGCCATCACCATCGTTGCCGGCCTCTACCAGGACGGACGCCTCAAAAAACCCCAATACTATTCGTATCCCTTCCCCGATCTTTTCGCGCTCAACGACGCGCCCACGATGATCGAACAGAAGCTTTTCAAGATTTTCCACGAATACCGGATGAGGGCCTTCCAGGGGGCGTTCCATGCCAACCCGGACTATGCGTTCTGGTACGGATGGGCCGCCATGCAAACCGGCCTCACCGAAATCAAGGAAAAGGCGGCGGAGATGAGCGCCCCGGCGGCGGACAAAGGGGACAAGCCGAAGGCCGGCTCGCCCGCAAAGAAATGACCCGACACCTTCCGAGAACCTTTAAAGTCTCCGGATTCGGCGCTGAAGCGGTTTCAGCCCTCAGCCGCCGGGTCGTGGGGCAGTGGGGCGCTGCGCCGGCGGCGGAAGCCGGGGAGGCCGTGCACGGCGGCCTTTTATCCCTTTTCCTGAGCGCCGCGTCCAGGGTCTACGAGCAGGGCCTGAATCGCGACCAGGCGCGGGCGCTCCGCAATCGTTCGAAACTGCCCGTACCGGTCATCAGCGTCGGGAACCTGGTTGCCGGCGGCACGGGCAAAACCCCGCTGGCCGTCTGGCTCTGCCGCTTTCTCGCGGCAAACGGCTTCCGGCCGGCCATCCTGAGCAGGGGCTACGGCGGGAAGAGGAAAGCCCCGGCCAGGGTCTTCCCCGAAGGGGACCCGGCGGCCGCATCGCTTTTATTCGGCGACGAACCGGTGCTCATGGCCCGGGCCCTGCCCGGCGTGCCGGTGTGGGTGGGGCGGGACCGCTTCCTTTCCGGCAGGGCGGCCCTGGAAGACGGGCGCCTGGACACGTTCGTCCTGGACGACGGCTTTCAGCACCTGAAGCTTCACCGGGACCTGGACATCGTGCTGCTCGACTGTCGCAATCCTTTCGGAAACGGGCACCTGCTGCCACGGGGACCGCTTCGCGAACCCGCCTCGCACCTGGCCCGCGCCGACGTCCTGGTGCTCACCCGCGCCCAGGGGGAGGCGGAAGCCGAAAAAGCGGCCCTGAGGGAACTTTTTCCGGGAAAACCGGTCTTTTCCTGCCGGCACAAAATATGCGGGCTGCGCCCGTCGGCCGGCGGTGAGCTCGCGGCGATGGAATCGATCCGGGGGAGGCGTTCGCTGGCCTTTGCGGGCATTGCCGCCCCGGAGAGCTTTTTCGGCGCCCTGGAGCGGCTGGGAATCGATCTTTGCGGGAAAATCCCCTTTCCCGACCACCACCGGTATGCGGAGCGGGACCTCCTGCTCATCGCGGCCCGGGCGGCCCGGTGCGGCGCCCGGCTGCTGCTCACCACGGCAAAGGACGCCGTGCGCCTTCCCGACTCCCTGCGGCGCATGGTGGCGGCCGTCGAGATGGAGATCGATTTCGGGGCCGACCACGACCCGTTTTGCGAGTACGTCCAGAGGAAAACGGCACCGGCCTGAACGGAACGATATCGAGGATTTCCGGCCATGAAAACGGACTCGAAGGTTTTTCCCGCTTCCGAAGACTTGAAGGTCGCCGATCTCGGCCGCTTTGGAACCATCCTGGCCGATCCTCCCTGGAGATTTTCGAACCGTACCGGCAAAATGGCCCCCGAACACAAGCGGCTTTCCCGGTACGGCACCATGACCTTCGAGCAGATCCTGGACCTGCCGGTGGGGGAGCTGGCCCTGCCGGAAAGCCACCTGTACCTGTGGATTCCCAACGCCCTTCTGAAGGAAGGGCTCGAAGTGATGAAGCAGTGGGGATTCACGTACAAGACCAACATCGTGTGGTACAAGATCAGGAAGGACGGAGGCCCGGACGGCCGGGGCGTGGGGTTCTATTTCAGAAACGTCACCGAACTGGTCCTGTT
>LUZZ01000362.1 GCA_001603845.1 Syntrophobacterales bacterium Delta_01
GCCGGGCGGCGCGGCATCCGCATTGTCATGGACCTGGTGCTCAACCACACCTCCGACCAGCACGCCTGGTTCCGCCAGGCGCGCGCTTCGCGTGATAACCCCTATCACGATTGGTACATCTGGAGCGACCCGGGCGAACATAGCCGCCCGCCCAATAACTGGCAGTCCGTCTTCGGCGGCCGCGCCTGGCAATGGGACGAAACCCTCCGCCAGTATTACTATCACATGTTTTATAAGGAGCAGCCCGACCTCAACTGGCGCAACCCGGCCGTACGCGCCGCCATGCTGGACGTCTTCCGCTTCTGGGCGGATAAGGGTGTCAAGGGCTTCCGCCTGGACGTGTTCAACGTCTATTTCAAAGATGCCCTGCTGCGCAGCAACCCTGTCAATCGCCCGGGTCTGCGGCCATTCGACTGGCAGGCTCACCGCTACGATTTCGACCAGCCCGAGCTGATCGGCGTTCTTGAGGACATCCGCAAAGTGCTGGATGGTTATACGGATTGCTACGCGGTGGGTGAAACCTTCTGCGCCACACCCGAGCGCGCCGCCGGCTACTGCGGCGACGGCCTGCTGCACGCGGCCTTCAACTTCGACCTGCTGGAAAGCCGCTGGAACGAGCGCCGCTACGCGGACCGCATGCGCGGCTGGGAGCATGCCCTGGGCGCCGGACGCTGGCCCACCCAGGTGCTCAACAACCATGATACGGTGCGCTCCGCCACGCGCTTCGGGCAGGGCGAGGAGGATGAACGTTTGAAAGCCGCCGCCGCCCTGCTGCTCACCCTGCGCGGAACGCCCTTCCTGTACTATGGCGAGGAGATCGGCATGCGTGATATTCTCCTGAAGCGCGCGCAAATCCTCGACCCCATCGGCCGCCGCTACTGGCCTTTCTTCAAAGGGCGCGACGGCTGCCGCGCGCCCATGCAGTGGGATGCTACTGCCAATGCTGGTTTCAGCGACGCGCGGCCCTGGCTGCCCGTGCATCCGGATTATGTTGAACGCAACGTGGCGGCGCAATCGGCGCGGCTGGACTCGCTCTTGAACGCCTATAAACAATTGCTGGCGCTGCGCCGCGCGGCACCCGCGCTGATAAGGGGCGATCTCACCCTGCTGGATGGCCTGCCGCGCGATGTGCTGGCCTACCGCCGAACTTATGAGGGTTCGCAGGCGCTGGTGCTGCTCAACATGGGCGCTTCCAACAGGAGGATTGAGCTTTCTGACCGCGAGATGAATTGGCGGCTGCTGTGGAACAGCCATCCCGGTGCGGCAGATCCGCGATCGGGGGGGCTAGTAAACCTGGCAGCCGATCAGGCTGTGATTTTGCTCAATTATTGATTTCTTTTGGGATTGGCCGGGAACCAGCCCTTGCGCACGCGTTCTTCCTGCTCGTGCATCTCGCGCATGGACCACAATAGCGAAAGCTCCAGCATGGCCAGCAGCACTCCCGGGATGACATTGTTGATGAATAGCGATGCCAGGATGCAGGCGCTCCCGGCTAGCAAAAAAACCGGCCAAATGCCTTTGCCATAGTGGTATTCGGCGTGGATGACCACCGGATGCAGGATGCCGATGATCAAAAATGACGCCGCGCCGATGATGATACCGGTAAAGTCCATGTCGAAGACCTCTCAAACGGGGGATAGTTTCGCTTTCATTATAAAGGACTATGAATTTTTGAGAGGATTCTCCCGTTGGCTGCCGGGTGGAGAGTGGAGGGATGGATACCACGCATTAATACCGGGTTTGGGTTTTTCAAACTTACGGAATCATTTATAATTTTATTGTCAACCGCTTGTAAGAAGAACGCACTAAACATCATTGAAAAAGGGAGATTCAAATGGCAGGATATTGCAGCAATTGCGGCAGGTTCGTAGTATCCACGGGAACATGCCCATACTGTGGGGCGATTTTGAAAGATGAAGTACAGGGTGGTTCAAGCGCGGATCAGAATATGATTCGCTATCGCCATGATTTGGCGGACCGCATGTATAAGGATCGCGAGGTGGAGCGCACCGCCGACATTCGCCGCACGGGTTTGCGCGAGAAATATGGCTATGTGCCGATGGTCAGTTTTTCGGTTGTCGCCGCCGTGGCGCTGGTTGGTGTAATAGGATTGGTATTGTCGTATCTGATCTCGCCAATGTTCCTGATCCTCTTCGGCCTGGCCAATATCCTGACATTAGCGTTGTATTGGCTTCACCTGCAAAATGATGATGTTCATAACCGGCAATCTTCACGTGACATTCTGGCTGAACCTTTCAATATCGAATCCAAATTGTTATCGATATTGTTCACCGCTTACCTGTTCCTGGGATTTTTCCTCGTCAGTCTCTCGGAATTTGTCTCGATAGCTTGTGCGCTGGCTGGTTTGATCCTGGTGCTTGGGTTATATTTCTTGTGCAAAAAAGCCGTGGAATAGGCAATTTTGCCCGGTAAACTGATAAAGAAATCATGGTTCTATTGGCAAATTTATATACAATTAGGTTATGCGTAATGAGATTGAATCTGCTTATAACCAATGGGAAGAGAAATCCCTAAAACCGCTCACCGGCAAGTTCCCGGAGCGTAAAGAACAGTTCACCACTACCTCCGGCATCGAAGTACCGCGTGTGGCGCTGCCCGGCGAAACCGATTACCTGCAAGACCTCGGCTTCCCCGGCCAGTACCCCTTCACGCGCGGCGTGCAGCCCACCATGTACCGCGGGCGCTTCTGGACCATGCGCCAGTACGCCGGCTACGCCAGCGCCGAGGAATCCAACCGGCGCTACCGCTACCTGCTGGAGCAGGGCCAGACCGGCCTCTCGGTGGCCTTCGACCTGCCCACCCAGATCGGCTATGACAGCGACGATCCCATCGCGGCCGGCGAGGTCGGCAAGGTGGGTGTGGCCATTTCTTCCTTAAAGGATATGCAAGCGCTTTTCGCTGGCATCCCGCTGGATAAGGTCTCCACCAGCATGACCATCAATGCCCCCGCGGCGGTACTGCTGGCCATGTACGTGGCCGTGGCGCGCGCGCAGGGTGTGGAGGAAAAGTGCCTGCGCGGCACCATCCAGAACGACATCCTCAAGGAATACATCGCGCGCGGCACCTACATCTTCCCGCCCAAGCCCTCCATGCGCCTGATCACTGACGTTTTCCAGTATTGCCAGGGCAGCATCCCCAACTGGAACACCATCAGCATCTCCGGCTACCACATCCGCGAAGCGGGATCGACCGCCGTGCAGGAGGTGGCTTTCACCCTGCTGGACGCCATCGCTTACGTGGAAGCCGCGCTCAAGGCCGGGCTGAAGATCGACGAGTTCGCCAGCCAGCTTTCCTTTTTCTTCGCCTGCCACAACAACCTGTTCGAGGAAGTCGCCAAGTTCCGCGCCGCGCGCCGCATCTGGGCGCGCCTGATGCGTGAGCGCTTCGGCTCGCAGGATCCCAAATCGCAGATGCTGCGCTTCCATACCCAGACCGGCGGCTCGACCCTCACGGCCCAGCAGCCCGAGAACAACATCGTGCGCACCACCATCCAGGCGCTGGCGGCCGTGCTGGGCGGCACGCAATCCCTGCACACCAACAGCATGGATGAAGCCCTCTCTCTGCCCACCGAGAAAGCGGTGCGCATAGCCTTACGCACCCAGCAGATCATCGCCAACGAATCCGGCGCGGCCGATTCCATCGACCCGCTGGCCGGTTCCTATCTGGTTGAGGAGTTCACCGATCAGATCGAAGAGCGCGTGCTGGCATATATCGCCCGCGTGGACGAGATGGGCGGGGCGCTGGAAGCCATCCAGAATGGTTTCATCCAGAACGAGATCCAGGACGCCGCTTACCGCTACCAGAAAGCTGTCGAGAGCGGGCAGGAAGTGATCGTCGGCGTGAATGCCTATCAAACGGATGAGAAGCTCGAATTGGAGACTATGAAAGTGGACGAGGCCATCGAGACTTCCCGCCGAAAGGCGCTGGCCGACCTGCGCGCCGCGCGCGACGCGGGCAAGGCCGCCGAATT
>LUZZ01000363.1 GCA_001603845.1 Syntrophobacterales bacterium Delta_01
ATAGACTACTATGGAATCGGCTTCCTTCCTCACCCGGTATTGACGGCTTCGCGGTTGTCGCATCGTTGAATTCGTGCAAGAAAGGGTCCTTATTTCTTTATCCTCAAAACTTGACCAGTCCTCGGTGTAAGCAGTTCGCCGGACCGTTGCGCCGCTTTTTGAAGAGCGCCAGGTGCAAGGTGCGCATACCTCTGCGTAGTCCGTGAATCCTTGTGCGTAAGCAATCCTTGAACGACACAGAGATCCACGCCATTGCTCACGAGTGTGGAAGCAAAATGGTGCCTAAGTCCGTGAAATCGAAAATTCTCAGGCAGGCCAGCAGTCTTCCTGATTTTCTGCCATGGTCTTTTGAAATCCGTTCGCTGTCCCCCATTCTTGCCGGGGAATACATACGGGGACGAGCCAGTGATACCCCTGAGCACGTCCATCGCTAATTCGCTGATGGGAATTGTTGTGGTCTTGCCGCCCTTCGGTGCCCTCAATGTAATGGTTCCATGTTCAAGGTCCACGTCATCCCAGGTCAACTTGAATAACTCTCCCCTTCTGATTCCGGTAAATACGGCAAATTTGATGAAAGCCACGGTCTCTCTACAAGGCCATGAGTCGAGCACTCTCATGAGTCTTTCCGCTTCATCATTGCTTAAAAATTCGGTCCTCTGGTTGTCCAGTTTCGGGACTTCGACACGATCAAGCGGGTTTTCGCCGCTGTACATTCCCCAGCGCTTTGCAAGATTGTAGAGGCGCTTCAGGAGAACAAGCTGGTGCTTGATGGTCGCCTCGGTGAAAGGGCGGCCTTGTTTGTTGGTCCTCTTCTTTAACTCTACCTTCATCCTTTCGACATCAAGGGGAGCAATGCTGTCCAGACCTTTCTTGCCAAAACGAGGTTCAAGATGGGTTTCGTAGTTGTACTTGTCACATTTCCAAGTTTTCTTGTGGTCTTTTGCCCAAGGAAGATACTTTCCCCAGATGTCCGTCAAGGTAACAGGCTTCTGAGCCCGATGGTCGGCAATCTCGAATTCGTTCCTGATGAGATCGCCCCCCAGTGCCTTTTCGACGTCGCGCGCGATAGTGAGGTTGTCAACAATCCTGTTGACGCGTTTGCCCTTATTGGAGACGCTGACGCGGTACTTTCTGGTTTTGCCCAGGTCGGCCCCGCATTTTGGACATTTCTTGCTTTCCAGCGCCTTCTTGCATTTGGGGCATTTCTTAGAGTCCGTCCCACAAACGGTCCCGCACTTGGGACATTCCTTGTCTATCGAGCAGGACGAGCGGCACTGAGTGCAGTAAATCTGAATAGCCATGCCAGTTCCCTTCCGGATTTTTGCGTGCATATTGCGTGCACGTAAACGTAAAAAACGGTCAAAAACTACCCCACACGGTCAAGGGCAAACTACCCTTAAATCCTTACTGAGTCAATGATTATCTCAAAAGAGGAAAAACGAGAAAAACCGGTTGCGCTTGAATGGCATTCAAGAGGTCCGGGGTTCGACTCCCCGTAGCTCCATAGTAAAATCAGGGGGTTAGCGGAACAACCGTTAACCCTTTTTCTTGTTCTGTGCTCTGTGCACCTCCCGTGCGCGGCCAGGCTTTGAGGCCTGTTGCGCAACCCGTTTAACCCCGCATTTTGTCTTTGCTCTTTGTGCTGGACGCCAACCTTTAACGATCGTTTCTTGCAACATCCTATGCCCGTAACACCCCCCATCCAGCTGACTAATTCCATCGTCTCCTGCTTCCCACCGTGTGCGGGTTTGGTGCAACCTCAGTTGCCGCCATTTGGGGGAAGACGTAATGAACAATAGCGGAGTCTTGTCCAGGGCCAAATTGTGGGCATGTTCCAATCGTGCGCACGGATCGGCCACAGGTCAAGATTTGTGTGGTTACGTAACGTAGCAGTGTTAAGTCGTACAACTCAGTGACCAGGCGTTTAAACCAGTTGGAACGGCGCCGCTGTAATCACGCTTCCGGGGAAAAACCAGAAGCGGCCGCATGACTTGGTGCCGGTCTGGCAATCTTCGGCCGTGGCCATTCTTTTTCGCAGACTTTTCTCTCGGTGAATGGCCGTTCGCCGGATCATCCTCGAATTTTTGGACCTGGTGATGCCCCTCCGCCAGTTCGTCCTTTTCCCCCGGGAAAAAGTTTTGCCATTACACCTGGCAGTGCGGGGTGTATTCGCGGCTAAAGGGGCCGAGTGACCGTAAAAGACCGGCTTATCGGGGTTGCAAGTAGAGGCTGCGGGAGTTCATAGGGCGCCTGACAGGTTTGAGTGGGAAGTTTCCCGGCATGCATATCACTCCGCCTTCTTTTCGATCCTCATGAAGGTGATCGGCATGCGTTCGCCGCCTTCGGGAGTTACGAAACCTTCCAGCCGTTGGCCCGATACATCGGCGGTCAGTTCCAGCCAGGCATCCTTGTAGCCTTTGACCCGCAATTCAATGCCATGCCGAAGCGTCCCGGTGTAATGGTTGCGTTCCATTTGGCTCAGGCCAGCGGTCCAGGTAATCACCGTTCCACGCTGCACATAGCGGTTGAAACAGAAGATCCTGTCGTAGAGTGAAAAGATCGTCACCAGCCCGGAGGCCGGATTCGTGATTTCCATCCATTCGCCGGTGAGATCGCGCTGGAACATGGGGTCGGTCGCTGCAAGCGCCTGAATCTCGGAATGGTACTCTTCCACAATACGGTTGGCGAGCCCCATGCTCATGCAGGGTTCTACAAAGAGGTCCCGCTCACGCTGAAAGGCGAGTATAGCGTCCGTATCTTCCGGGTTCATCAAGGGCTTGACCTTGCCTGTGAACGGGTCCGGCTTCCCGGCGTGCAACCCCGCTGCCTGAAGACAGGTGAGCGCATGGTGGATGCTGCTGTGCGGCGCCGGCGAATAAACCGGAGGAAGGCCGTTGGCCAGCGCAATGTCGGTGGTTGAGGGATCAGTGTAGTGATGGCGTAAATAAGGATAAAGTCCGAGAAATGCGCCGAGTCCCGCCTGCTGTTGCCTCGCACGCGCATCGGCGCGGAAGCGTTCCCGCCATTCCTCGTTTATCCCGTCCGCCTGCCGCCGCACCGGCAGCCTGGCAAGATCGATGGTGTCGGGGGCGACACGGATACCGAATTCGCTGGCTACGCTCAGGGTCTGCCCTACCGGGTCGGCGACGAAGTCTTCGTAATAGATGAGCTGGTATGGAATCCCGAAGGTGGCAAAAAACTGCTGCCAACCGCGATGCTGATCGAACACCAGATCAAGGGCTTTAAGGATTTCGTCGAAATCGTAAGTGGCCTGGGCGCGCGCCCTGTCGCTTTCGATGGTGTTCCACCAGTCCTGCTGAAACGCTTTCACGAGGGATATGGCCTGTGCGAGCTTGTCGCGCCGCTCCAGGTAGACAAAGCTCGGCTTGCCCAATTTTTCGTAAAGGCGCGACATAAAGAGCAGCATGAACTGCTGGAAATGCATCTTGATGCCGAAAACGCCGTTGGCAGAGGTCTTTTCGGCGAGTAGGCTCTCCAGGTAAGCTTTGTGGTCTCTTTCCCAGATTGGACGAGAAGGCGAGTTGATAAATTCGTCGATTTGCCCGAGCACTCCCGTCTGCTGCCAGACGTGAGAAATCAGTGTGCTGCCGCTGCGGGGGGTGGATGCCAGGATATAAATAAAAGAGGGGGCTCGGTCTGTCACGGCATACGCTCGACAACTGTGGGAGAATAGAAAAGTGCCGCCTTGAATGAGGCTTCAACTTCAGGACGATACGACTATTTGGGAAATCCGAGAATAATACCGCGCCCCCCTCATTGGCAACACCAAAACCAATTCTCCTCTACGTTTTGCACACCTGATTTGCCCGGCAGCCGTTGCGGGCGGAGCCCTCCACGCTTTTAATGCATTGTTTCGATACCGCTTTGAACGCGACTTGCCATGAGGGCGCGGGGAATTGCATGTATTTTCGCCGCTGAGGCGGAAGAGGGCATAAAAAACGGCAGGGTGTATTTACCGGTTGCATTCGGGGGGGATTGGGGGTAGAAGGTAATTGGTGAAATGTCTAAAGCCTTGAGCCGAAAGTTGTTTCACAACTCGGCGCATCGGCGCGAAATGAAAACCTCATCTCGTTATCGTCAGTAATGAAAGCATTGTCGTAATCGGTTTTGAATTCAACCCGCTATCGATTCAAAACTCTAATCCGCTTTAAGCCTTCAATAATGCTTTTGACTTCAAACTCCGGCATCCAATCCGGCTTCTTCTGATCTGCCCCGATTGATATCCACACGCCTTACGACCTCCGTTTGGCCACATGCTGGCACCCGTTTCCGGCTCAGGAAACTCCGATCAGCCTTACAGACTCGATGGAGGCAGGTATGTGCGGAGCCGAGGACAAGCCGGTGGTGAGCATCCCTTCATTGGAAGAGCTGGAAAAGCAGGTGATCAAGAAGTTGCGGGAGGAAGCCTCCGGGGTTCCTTCCGAACCGGAAGCCCGCTCCTGGGAGGACTTCATAGACAATTAGGGCTTGTCCGTAAATAAAACCTTTTGGGCTCGCATCCGGCTTTTGGCCTGCTTTCGCCGCTCCTCAGTCGCAAAATCCTCGACGTAGCACCAGGCTACGCCTGCGGTTTTGCTCAATCGTCGCGACCAAATCAGTCTCAAAAT
>LUZZ01000364.1 GCA_001603845.1 Syntrophobacterales bacterium Delta_01
CCTTCGCGCAGATACCGCAGCCTTTGCAGTAGTAATAGTTCTGCACGTAGTACCCTTCAGCGTCCTTACTGTATACCATGTCGGGGCAGAAAATGTAGCACTGGCCGCATTTTGTGCATTTCTCACGGTCCGTTTCGGGCCGCATGGACCGCCAGTCTCCGGTCTTGAGTTCGGCCGCGTTGCCCGGAGTGGTAATGGCAATCCCGAGATTTAATTCCTTCCAGCTCTGGATTCCGGTTTCTTTAGCCACTGTTATCCCTCCACTACCGTAGTTTCTTCGAAAGCGCGTGTGCATGCAGTAAGATTCTTCTCGGCGATCGGTCCGAAACGGTGCTTGATCGGCTCGATCAGGTCCTTCATCTCGACGACTCCCGCCGCTTTGACAAGAGCGCCCAGCATGGTAGTGTTGGTGATCGGAACACGCATGGTTTCGATAGCTATCTTCGAGGCGTCCACCGTGGCCAGCTTGGCCTTGATGCCCGTCTCTTTGCGGACCTGGTCCGCCCCCAGCGACGTGTTGAGAATTACGATACCGCCCGGTTTCAGCCCCGCTTCCACGTTGACAATCTTGAGAAGCGTCGGATCGAGGACGATCACGATATCCGGCTCGTACACCTTTTCCCGCGTGACGATCGGGGCATCGCTGACCCTCACGAACGCCATAACGGGCGCACCGCGCCGTTCCGGGCCGAAACTCGGAAACGCCTGCGCGTACTTCCCCTCACCGATTGCTGCCAGGGCCGTCAGTTCGGCAGAGGTCACGGCCCCCTGGCCCCCGCGTCCATGAAAACGAATTTCAACCATAATTTTTCTCCACACTAGCGTTGCAAGTCAAAAAGCGCTCACCTCGGGCAGCCGTCCAAGCCGTCTCAGTAAGCCACGGCGAACTTAGTACGAAGCTCCATCTAAGCCAGTTCTTATCCCGCCTTGTGAAAAAAAAGTCAAGGCTTTTTTGTTTCTTTAGCATTTGCTGCGAATCGACAACGGGATCAATTCTGAAACAAACTAATCGTAAACTGACCATGCCGGATCGTTTCGTCGGTACGATGCTTATACCCCACAATTTGAACAAAGTCACCCGTTAGAGTTGCGGAAGTGATTTTGTTCACGCGTGGCCGCGAAAGCGCTGGGCACGAAGGGGAAAAGGCCGAAATCGGAGGGAGTCCGCACATTCCTTCATTCTATCTTATTGTTATATCAGTAATAAATCAACAACCCGGCTTGATCTTTTTGCCCCGTCCCCGTCTTTTCCGCTCCCTTCGCGGCTTTCCGCCAGCCGAAACACACCGCAAATTTTGCTGTCAATCCGGTCCCGATCTGGTAGATTAAGCACAACAGGAACTGACAGGTACGTGGGTTATGCCAGGCGCAGGCCATCCCGGCTCACGAAAACGGGGTGGCTTCTTTTTTGTGGAGGCGGGAAATGCACCTGGCGATCATTGATAACTACGATTCCTTCACCTATAATCTCGTACAGCTTTTCCGGGAATTCGACATCGAAGTCCCGGTCTTCAGAAACGACGAAATCGACATCGCCGGCCTGGAAAGGCTGGCCCCGGACTGGATTTGCATCTCCCCCGGCCCGCGGGACCCGCAGCATGCCGGAATCAGCAAGGCGGTCATCCGACATTTCGGAAACAGCGTTCCCATCCTCGGGGTATGCCTGGGGATGCAGGCCATCAACGAAGTCTTCGGCGGCCGCACCCGCAAAGCTCCGGTGCCCGTGCACGGCAAGACCTCCATGATCGACCACCGGGGCGAGAGCATTTTCCGGGGCATCCCTTCTCCGTTCCGGGTGGCGCGCTACCATTCGCTGTGCATAGAAATCGCCTCGGATGCACTGGTCCCGCTGGCCGTGTCCCCCGAAGGAGTGCTGATGGGCATCCGGCACCGGTCGCTGCCCGTCTACGGCGTGCAGTTCCATCCCGAATCCTTCATGAGCCAGTACGGAATCGAACTGGTTCATAATTTTCTGAGCGTCAAAAAAGAGTGGAACGCCCCGCGCCCGTTGGGCGAAAACAGGCGGAAATTTCCGGGAAATGTTTTTTGCACAAAATTTCTCGAACAAGTGAGCTGATCGATGCCAATTTTCTCAACTCCCGTTTCCATCGAAATAGAACGGCTGGAACGGTTCTCCGGGGTCGAAGACGCCGGGTTCCTGGCCCGCGCCTACGCGTGCTCCCGCCGGAGCCTTTCGGCCGTGTTGCTGAGCGGCGGGGACCTGAGGGATTCCGGGGAAAACCGCTATTCGATCGCGGCCTGGAAACCGCTTGCGGCCATGACCGCCAGGAACGGCCTGTGCCGGGTGGAAACCGGCGCGGCTGGCGTGTCGGAATTCCGGGCCGACCCGCTGGACGTGCTCGACCGGATATTCGAAACGATGACGCCTGCGTTCGACCTGGAGGTTACGCCCTTTTCGGGCGGAGCGGTGGGGTACCTGGCCTACGATCTCAAGCACGCCATCGAACGGCTGCCCGCTTTCGCCGTGGACGATCTGGGACTGCCCGATATCTTCCTGTTCTGGCCCGGGCAAATCCTGGTCCACGACCGCGAAGCGAAAGAACTCAGCATTCTCGACCTGAAATTTGCCGGCACCGGCGGCCCACCGTCCGGCCCATGGGTGCCTCCGGCCGGATCGGACCGGCCTCCGGGGGCGTTTCGCACCGGGCAACCCCGGAGCAACTTCACCCACGAGGCCTACCTGGCGGCCGTCGGCAAGATACGGTCCTACATCCGGAACGGCGACGTCTACCAGGTAAACCTCTCCCAGCGCTTCCAGTTCGAACTGGACGGCAACCCGTACCTGCTGTGGCGCACGCTCTTCGACATCAACCCCGCCCCCTTTTACGCCTTCATCCACGCCGGGGACCACCAGGTGCTTTCCACTTCGATGGAGCGGTTCCTGCTCCGCCGCGGGCCGATGATCGAAACCCGCCCCATCAAGGGCACGCGGGGGCGCGGAAAGACGAAGGAGGAAGACGCCGACCTGGTTTCGGACCTGTTGCAAAGCCCCAAGGACGACGCCGAACTTTCCATGATCGTCGATCTTTTGCGAAACGACCTGGGACGGATCTGCCTGCCCGGAACCATCCGGGTCGTCGAACACAAGCGGGTGGAAACCTACCAGAACGTCCACCACCTGGTATCCATCGTGGCCGGAGAACTCCCGCCGGGCACCCCCCACGGGCAAATCATCCGGGCGACCTTTCCCGGCGGCTCGATCACCGGGTGCCCCAAGATACGATCCATGGAAATCATCGACGAACTGGAACCCAACGTGCGCCACGCCTACACGGGCGCCATCGGCTACCTGGGCTGGCACGCCAACCTGGACCTCAACGTGGCCATCCGAACGGCGATCGTGAAGGACGGGATCTGCTATTTTTCGGTGGGCGGGGGCATCGTCTACGATTCGGTGGAAGAGGAAGAGTACCGGGAGACCCTGGACAAGGGGCGCACCCTCTTCGATTTGACGCGAAAACCGGGAGGCGCGAAATGAAAGAACCGGCCCATTCCGACGATGTTGGCCCCGGTGCCTGGGAAAGCGGCCGCGCCCCGGAACCCGGCCTCAAAATGTGGATCGGCGGGCGCATGCTGCCCCCGGACGCGGTGCGGATTTCGCCCCTGGACCGGGGATTTCTCTACGGCGACGGGTTTTTCGAAACCCTTCGGGCCGAACGGGGAACGCCCCTCTACCTGCCCATGCACGTCGAAAGGCTCCGGGCATCCCTTCGCGCATTCCGCATCGCTCTCGACCCCGAACCCGACTGGCGGGCGGCGGTGCGCGCCCTGCTTTCCGAAAACGGCCTGGATCGCGCCGCCGCCTCGGTAAAAATTCTGGTAACGCGCGGGATCGCCCCCTCCCCCGGGCTTCCCGCTCCCGAACGGCCCACCGTGTGCATCTTTGCCGCTCCCTACGCGCCGCCCCCCGAGGAAACCTACGCTTCGGGCTGGGACCTGCACATCTTCGGCGAGGGTTTCTCCCCGCCCCTTGCCGCCCACAAGTCGCTCAACTACCTGTACTGCCTCGCCGCCCGCCAGGCGGCCCTGGATGCGGGCCGCAACGAAGCCGTCGTCCTGGACCGCGACGGCAGGGTCGCCGAGACTTCCGCCGGCAGCCTCCTGGCGTCGACCGGCGGCCGGTGGTGGACCCCGGAAAGCGCCCACCGCCTGCCGGGAACGACGCTCCGGGCGGTTTGCGACATCTTTTCCCGGCGGGGTATCGAAGTGGAGCGCCGCGCCGCGCTCCCCGAAGACCTGCTCGCCGCTCAAACCGTGTGGGTGCTCAATTCGCTGATCGGCATCATGCCGGCGGCCAAAATCGAAGGCCGCCCCCTCTCCAACCCGGCCCCCGCCGAAGCGGCGCGGCTGCGGGCTTTGCTTTTCGAACGCGGTGCGGTAAGGTGAGCACGGACCGACGGTCCTCAATCGAATCAAAAGACTTACGAAACCAAGCGTAAAATTAAGCAGACGCACCGTCCGGCCCGGCCATGGGCCGCGCCCGCACATTGCGCCGAAGGGCTGCCGATTGGAAGCAACGGTTCTGCAGTGGATTTCCCAGTACGGATACGCGGGCATCGTGTTGCTGATGATGTTCGGCATCATCGGGGTGCCCATTCCGGATGAAGTGCTGCTTACGTTTTCGGGCTACCTGGTGTTCAAGGGGGAATTGAGCTTCGCGCCCACCATCGCGTCCGCCTTTTCGGGCAGCATCTGCGGAATAACGGTTTCCTATCTCCTGGGCCGCACGGGCGGCCGTTACCTGGCCGGCAGGTACGGGAGCTGGTTCCACATTACGAAAAAAGAACTGGAGCGGGTCCACGACTGGCTGGAACGCTCCGGCCGGTGGGGGATTTTTTTCGGCTATTTCGTTCCGGGCCTGAGGCACCTCACCGCCCTGGTAGCCGGGACGTCGCGGCTGCGGTACCCGATCTTCGCCGCTTTTGCCTACGCGGGCGGCCTGCTGTGGTCCACGTCGTTCATCACCGCCGGCTTTTTTCTGGGAAAGGAATGGAGAAAGGTTTCGCCGGCGGCCCACCGGTGGGGGCTGCTGGCGCTCGGTACCGGCGTCGGCATCGTTGCGGTCTGTTGGCTGTGGCGGGAGGCCCGCAGGAAAAAATAAGCCGTCCCCCGGTGCGCCGGGTTTCGCCGGGGACTTCTCCTACCGGCGGGCCAGGGAGGAGTGCCTGCTCGTGCCGCCCAGGGCCTGGGTGGCGCGCTGCGCCGTCTCCAGCACGATGTCTTTCATGGACTGCGCCCACGCCCGGTCCCGCCGGCTGGTGGGGGCCGACAGGGTCAGCGTGCCCACCATGTCGTCGTGAGGGCCGAAAATGGGGGCGGCGACGCCCAGCAGTTCCGGGTCGCGTTCGCCGTAGCTGGTAAAAACACGGGCCTTGCGGATATCCTCGTGCTGCGGCAGGTACGGGGACAGGAAGGCGCGCATCACGCGCCCGGTGGTGCCCAATTCCCGGTCGTTTTCCGTATCCAGGGGCATCGTGGCTCCCACCCGCAGGTTATGGCTCACCGCGTAGGGCGATTCGATCCGCAGCAGGCACAGCCGCATGGGGCGGGCCTGGACGGAAATGGGAATCCAGAAGGCGACGCTCTCGCTGGTCTCTTCGGCAAGTTCGCGCAAAAAGGGCACCAGGCGGTCTTCCAGCCGGAGTTCCCGCTCGAAGAGAATCCCCAACCGCCAGGCGGCGTAGCCCACCCGGTAGCGCCCGTCTCCCCCCCTGGCTATGAAGTTGAACCGCCGCAGCGACTGGATCAGCCGGAGGATGGTGCTCTTGTAGAACCCGGTCCGCTCGGCGATGTCGGCCAGCGAAAGAGACGGTTCGTCGTTTCCGAACGCCAGGAGAATCTGG
>LUZZ01000365.1 GCA_001603845.1 Syntrophobacterales bacterium Delta_01
TCTTAACGAGATCAAGATCTTTGCCAATTCGATCATTCATGACGTGAAAAATCCGGCGATTGGGATTCATAATATGGCGTTGTTGCTCAAGAAAAAATACGGAGAGATGTTGGACGACCAGGGGAAGCATTATTTTGAAATAATGCAGCAGACTTCTAAAGACATAGTCGAATTAACCGAACAGATTAATGTATTCATCCGTGCTCGGGAATACTCATTGAATGTTGAAGAGATAGATCTGCAATCGGAGATCGCGATCATTAGAGAAGCTATAAGCGTAACCTTGGAATTACGAGGTATTGAATGGCAACAGGAACCTGATATTTTTCCTTCCATCCGCGGAGACAGGCTATCGGTGAACCGCATTTTCAGAAATTTAATCGATAATGCCTTAAAATACGGCGGAGATGATCTCAGTCGAATAATTGTCCAATATAATGAAAATGAACGCTTCCATAGTTTCCTTATCAGCGATAATGGCTGCGGAATTAATGAATGCGAACAAGAAGAGGTCTTTGAACTGTTTAAAAGAACCAAAGCCTCGGGAAGAATTGAAGGATCAGGGCTGGGGCTGGCAATTGTCAAGGAGCTTGTGGAAAAACACCATGGGTCTATCGAGATGAACTCCGCAGTCGGAAAGGGAACTACATTTATTTTTACGATTTCAAAAAATCTTTAGGGCTTGCCCGGAAATAAGCCTTTTCGGGATTGCGCCGGATTTTGAGACTGATTTGGTCGCGACTCTTCTCCCAAGGCCGCACTCCCTCGCTACGATATAGCGGCTCTCCTTATGCTTGACCTGTAGAGACGCGGAAGGAGCCTTCCCGCCCCGGCGATCATCAACGGGGCGGGAAGGGGAAGCTCGCTTTACGCATCCCGGGATTTTTCCACGGGATCGTTTCCCTCGGTCATTCCGGTGCACTGGTCGCGGCTGATTCCGAACCGTTTCATGCGGTTCCAGACGGTGACGCGCGACACGCCCAGTATCTCCGCCGCGAGGGAGCGGTGGCCCTTTGCCTTGGCGAGGGCATGCAGAAGCTGCCTTTTCTTGATATCGTCCCTGTTAAAAGAGGGCGCACCGGCACCCGACCGTTTCGCCCTGAGGATGTCCGGCGGAAGGTGGTGGGGCTGGATCATGGATTCCCGGCAGGTGACGAAGGCATATTCGAAGGCGCTTTTGAGTTCCCGGACGTTTCCCGGCCAGGAATAGCTCATGAGGACCTCGATGGCGTCGATGCTGACGCCGTCGATTTTCTTCTCCCCCTTGAGGCGCAGCTTGCGGAAAAACGATTCCGCGAGCAGCGGGATGTCGTCCACCCTTTCGCGCAGGGGCGGCAGCCGTACGGGGATGACGTTGATGCGGAAATAGAGGTCGTTTCTGAACGATCCGCTCTCCACCAGTTGCGCGAGGTCCCGGTTGGTGGCCGATATGATGCGCACGTCCACGGGGATGGGCCGGCTGTCTCCCACGCGCTCCACCACTTTTTCCTCCAGTACGCGGAGGAGCTTCACCTGGGTGGAGGGGGGCAGGTCGCCGATCTCGTCCAGGAAGATGTCTCCGTTCTGGGCCGTCTCGAACCTTCCCATCCTCGTCCGGTAGGCGCCCGTGAAAGCGCCCTTGACGTGTCCGAACAATTCGCTTTCCAGGAGGGATTCCGTGAGGGCCGCGCAGTTGACCTTGACGTACGGGTTGCTCCTGCGCTCGCTTATCTGGTGAATGGCCCGGGCCACCAGTTCCTTTCCGGTCCCGCTTTCTCCGTATACGATCACCGGCGCGTCCGACTGGGCGGCGTTTTCGATCAGGTCGAACACGCGCCTCATGACTCCCGAGACGGCGATGATGCCGTGGAAGTGGTCTTCGGAGCGCAGTTCGCGCCGAAAGGCGGCAATCTGCCGGTCCTTTTCGACCACTTCGGATATGTCGGTCACGGTTTCCACGGCTCCGATCACGTTGCCGTCGCTGTCGTGGAGCAGGGAGGCGTTCTTGAGCACGTGCAGGTACGAGCCGTCCTTTCTCATGATGGTGCAGCGGTGCGTGTTAATGGAACCGGTCTTGAACAGCACGCACCAGTGCGGCCCGCTTTTTCCTCTCGCCACTCCGAAGATGCTGCAGTTCAGAATCGAGCACTTCTGCCCGATGAGTTCTTCGCGGGAATACCCGGTGATCCTTTCCAGCGCCTTGTTGGTGGTTACGATGGAGCCCTGGGTATCCACGATCATGATTCCGTCGTGGATAGTATTGACAACGGTTTTCCAGTAGGTGTCCAAATCCTTTTCAAACATGACAGTTCCGGTCGTTAAAAAATGAATGCCTTGTTAAGTTTCAATATTTAACATTTTGACACATTTTCCATCCATCCCGGCGTTTTTCCGCACGGGAACCAGCCCCGGAAGCCCATTTGATACCGTATTAGAGCAGTAATTTGGAATGTTGAAGCATTGTGAAACATTATGGCCCCGGTTTTGCTCTTTCCAGGGGGCGGTTCATACAGAAGGAGCACCTCCAGGTGAAACCCAAAGCAGACCACATTCTCGATTTCAGGGACACTCTCACTCCTCTCGCTCTTCTGAAGATGACTCAAGTATTGAAAGACATAAGGGCCGACCAGACGATGGAGATCATCACGCGCGATCCCGATGCCAGGAGCGATATCCTCAAAGTCATTCCTTTTTCAGTCTGCGAGCTGATTGGAATCGAGTTTGACGAGGAAACCAATACCTGCCGGATCCGGGTGAAGAAGACCCGGTAGCTCGCATTGCCGGGCCGCGGTCCGGCGGAGCGCAAACGGGTGTGGGCCGCAGTCGGCCCGACCTCCACGGGCATACGTTGGAAACGCAGCGCAGAGAGGAAGAAATAGCTATGAGCTTTCAGAAAAGACTGTCGTCGGGAGAATTCGCGGTACTGGCGGAGATGAATACACCGAAGGGTATCGACAGCTCACAGTTCGTGTCGCATGCGCTCAGAATCAAAAGCTGCGTGGACGCCATCATTGTGCCGGATATGGACAACGGCATCATGCGAATGAGCGCTCTAGCCGGCGGAGTACTCGTTCAGCAGCAGGGAATAGAGGCCCTCATCCACCTCTATTGCAGAGACAGGAACCGAATAGCGCTGCAGGGAGACATTCTTGCGGCCCATGCACTTGGGATTCACGGCTTTATTGTCGTTTGCAGCGAGGATATTGTCAATGGCGATCATCACGACGCCAAGCCGGTGAACGACCTGGATGAACTCGGCCTGCTGCGGGCCATCCGGTCCCTGGAACAGGGAAAAGACCTGGCGGGGATCGCGTTGGAGGGCGCCCCGAGCTTCGTTACGGGGTGCGACATGGCTTGCTGTCCGGACGAGAGAGCGCTCGAAGCCGAACTGGAGCAGGCCGCAAAAAAAGTGAAGGCGGGAGCGACGTTCATCGTGACCCCGCCCGTTTACGATATCAACCGCTTTGCCGCTTTCATGGACAGGGCCAAGGAGCTGAACGTCCCCATCATTCCCACGGTTTTCCTCCTCAAGTCCGTCGGTGCCGCAAGGTTTATCGCCACCAGCGATCCTTCCGCGGGCATCACGGACCAACTCATCCAGCGCATACGAAAAGCTTCCGACCGCGAGAACGAATGCGTCCGCATCGCCGGCGAAACGGTGGCGGCCCTCAAGACCATGGCCCAGGGGGTGCGCATCGTGGCGCACGGATGGGAGCACCGGCTTCCTTCCATCCTGGAGTGTGCGGGCTTTTAGCGCCGGCTCCGTTTCCGCGGGAGCGGAAACCATCCGTTACCATCAGCCTATTGGAGAAGATTAGGACTCGCGCATGGAAGAGCAAGAGAAATCCCGGTTAAAGAACACAGTGCTCGTAGTGGGCGGCGGCATGGGGGGCATCCGCGCCTCCCTGGATCTTGCGGAGGCGGGCAGGGACGTTGTCCTGATAGACAGTGCGTTCGCCATCGGCGGGCTCATGACGCAACTGGACAGGACCTTTCCCACCAACAACTGTGACCTCTGCACCCTGTCCCCCCATCTGTCGGAAAGCGGGAGGGACCTGCATATCCGGCTCATGACGGCAACCC
>LUZZ01000366.1 GCA_001603845.1 Syntrophobacterales bacterium Delta_01
CCCCTCCCGCCAAGGGAGGGGAGTTCATGGAGTGTCGTCCCTAAAATCAACAGCATTGGCTTTTTCCGTCAGAGGGGGAGGAGCTTAAAGTCAACAACATTGCATCCCCTCCCGCCAAGGGAGGGGAGTTCATGGAGTGTCGTCCCTAAAATCAACAGCATTGGCTTCTCCCGTCAGAGGGGGAGGAGCTTAAAGCCAACAACATTATTGCATCCCCTCCCGCCAAGGGAGGGGAGTTCATGGAGTGTCGTCCCTAAAGTCAACAGCATTGGCTTTTCCCGCCAAAGGGGGAGGAGCTTAAAGTCAACAACATTGCATCCCCTCCCGCCAAGGGAGGGGAATAGTCCGTACTTTCGGGCGGTCTCCTACTGAAATTTTGGTTTCGGCCAACAGCCCCGAAACCTTTCCCCGCTCATTTAGGGCTTGTCCGTAAATAAAACCTTTGGGCTCGCATCCGGTTTTGGCCTGCTTTTGCCACTCCTCAATCGCAAAATCCTCGACGTAGCACCAGGCTACGCCTGCGGTTCTGCTCAATCGTCGCGACCAAATCAGTCTCAAAATCCGGCGCGATCCCGAAAAGGCTTATTTACGGACAAGCCCTTAATTCGGCATCAATCCAGCACGATCATCCCGCATGCGATGGCCAGCTTTACCAGGCCGGCGATATCGCTTAGTTCCAGTTTTTGCATCAGGCGGCTTCGGTAGGTTTCGACCGTTTTGGCCGACAGGCGCAGCAGGACGGCTATTTCGGCGCTCGATTTGCCCTCGACCACCAGTTGCATCACCTCGCGCTCGCGCATGCTAAGGCGCTCGATCGGGGCCGATATTTGCGCATGGTGATAGACGTAATCGTCGACCATGATTTCCGCGATCCGGCGGCCGATGTAGCGATTGCCGCCGCTGACCGTGCGGACGGCGTTCACCAGTTCCCTGCCCGCCGATTCCTTGAGCAGGTACCCGCGGGCCCCGGCCTTGAAAGCGCGGAACACGTAATCGGACCCCGAATGCATGGTCAGGACCACGACCTTGATTTCCGGAAGCCGCTCTGTTATCTGCTGGATCGCGTCGATGCCGTTCAGTTCGGGCATGGCGAGATCCATCAGCACCAGGTCGGGATTGAGTGCCAGTATGAAGTGCACCGCGTCGCGGCCGTTGCCCGCATCGCCCACTATATCGATGTCTTCTTCCGCTTCGAGCAGCGCCCGCAGCCCGTCCCGGACAACCGCGTGGTCGTCGGCGAGGAAAACTCTGATTTTCTTCATTTCCAAGGCCGTCTCCGCAGCAATGAGGTTTCAACACGGGTCCCGCCGGGAACCATCCGGGTCCTGCGGCGGAAGCGCCCGGCCAAGCGCCTCATTGTAAAATTCAGACTTTGAGAATATGATAAGTGTTCATATTCCAGGTTTTGCACGTTAGAATAATTTTTTTCGAAAACCGGATGTCTTTTCCAGCCTGAATCCGCATGCCGCGAAGAGAAAAGAAGCTGAATTCCACGGATTCGGAGAAAAAACCGTGATAAGAAGCGCCAGCCCTTTCAGGAACCGGCGTTTCGTCCAATGTGGATCGTTCATAGGGAACCGGGCATAGAAATGCAAGAGTCACGCGACCAGATCGAAATCTTTCGCAAGTGCAGGCGGCTTCTGATCAAAGTGGGCAGCGCGGTGCTGACCGGCCCCAAGGGCCTGAACAGGGTAATGATCCACCGGTTGAGCGATCAGGTGTCGGAGCTGCGGCAGCGCCACCCCGGCCTCGACGTGCTCATCGTGACCTCCGGCGCCATAGCGTCCGGGATGCGCCGGGTGGGCCTGACGGAGCGTCCGCGCACCATTCCCCACAAGCAGGCGACCGCCGCGGTGGGGCAGGGCGCGCTCATGGAAGCCTGGGAAGCGGCTTTCGACAAGTACGATATCCTGGTGGCGCAGGTGCTGCTGACCAGCGAGGACCTGGCGCACCGGCACCGCTATCTCAACGCTCGAAACACCCTGGAGACCCTGTTCTCGTGGGGCATTTTGCCGATCATAAACGAAAACGACACCGTGGTCGTGGAAGAAATCAAGTTCGGGGACAACGATCAGCTCTCGGCGACCATCGCGGGCCTTGTAGGGGCGGGGCTGGTGATTAACCTTACCGATATCGACGGCCTCTACGAAGCCGATCCGCGGGTGGTCCCGGAGGCCGCCCGCGTCTCGCTGGTGACCCGCGTGGATTCGAAGGTGCTGGGCTGGGCGGCCCCCACTCCGGGCACCGTGGGGACGGGAGGCATGCTGAGCAAGCTGTACGCCGCCAAAAAGTGCCTGGCCTCCGGCATCCCCATGATCATCGCCCCCGGCATGGAGCGGGACGTGCTCCTGCGGATATTCGACGGGGAGACGGTCGGCACGCTTTTCCTTCCCCGTGAGCGCTCCTACCAGGGGAAGAAAATCTGGCTGGCGAACCTGCCCAAACCGTCCGGGGACCTCACCCTGGACGAGGGGGCCGTGACGGCGTTGCAAAAGAAGGGCCGGTCCCTCCTGCCCATAGGCATCCGCGAAGTGCACGGCACCTTCGGCGTGGGGGCTCCGGTACGGTGCGTGGACCAGGAGGGAAATGTGATCGGCATCGGCCTTACCAACTATAAATCGAGTGAGATAGAAAGCATCAAGGGCAGGCACAGCGAGGAGATCGAAACGCTGATCGGCTACAAGCACTCGGACGAGGTGATCCACAGGAACAACTTCGTCCTGACCGGCGAGGGGTTATAATTCGGCGCGCGGAGCGCGCTGCGGGCGGAAATCCGGTGTCTCGGCCATTCGTCCGTTTCGATCGGCGCAGGTGCGGCACGCGGAGAAACTCCCCCCGGCCGAATTCTCCATGCTCTCGGTGTTCTCTGTGGTGCATTTCGCAATGTGGAGGATGTAATGCGGGAAAAAATAGTGGAGATGGGCAGAAAGGCCCGCGACGCGGCCCATCTCATGGCGAAGGCGGACAGCACCCGCAAGCGGGACGCCCTGGAACGGATGGCCGTTACGCTGGAGCGCGAAGCGGGATCCATCGGCGAGGCCAACCGGCTGGACGTGGAGGCCGCGGTGGGCCGGGGGCTTCCCGGCGCCAAGGTGGACCGGCTGATAATCAGTGAAAAAGTATTGAAGGAAATGGCGAGCGGCCTCAGGGAAGTGGCCATGCTGCCGGACCCGGTGGGCGAGGTCACGCGGATGTGGACCCGGCCGAACGGGTTGCGGGTAGGGCGGATGCGCATTCCCCTGGGGGTGATCGGCATCGTGTACGAATCGCGTCCCAACGTGACCGTGGACGCCGCGGCGCTGTGCATCAAGGCGGGCAACGCCGTCATCCTTCGCGGCGGGTCCGAGGCCTTCCACTCCAACACCCGGCTCGCCGAAATCCTGCGGGAATCTCTCGCCGGGGCCGGCCTTCCCGCGGACGCCGTGCAGTTCGTGGACACCACCGACCGGCAGGCCGTACTCGACCTGCTGGGCCTCGAAGATTACGTGGACGTGATGATCCCGCGCGGTGGCGAAGATTTGATCCGGTTTGTAGTCCAAAATGCCCGAATGCCCGTCCTAAAACACTACAAGGGTGTGTGTCATGTTTATGTCGATTTGGATGCAGACATTGATATGGCCAAAAAGATATGTCTTAATGCCAAGGTGCAGCGCCCCGGCGTGTGCAACGCCATGGAGACGCTGCTGGTGCACGAGGGCGTAGCCGGGGCCTTTCTCCCGGTAGCGGCGGCGGCGTTTCGGGACGCGGGGGTCGAACTGCGGGGGTGCGAAAAGACCCGGGCCCTGGTCCCGGACTGCATTCCGGCCACCGAGGCGGACTGGTATGCCGAGTATCTCGACCTGATCCTGGCCGTTCGCGTGGTGCCTGATATGGACGAAGCCATCCGGCATATCACCCGGTACGGCTCTCAGCATACCGAGGCCATCGTTACGGAAAATTTCGAGCGGGCGCACCGCTTCATCCAGGAAGTCCAGTCGTCGCTCGTCCTGGTGAACGCTTCGACCCGTTTCAATGACGGTTTCCAGCTCGGCCTCGGCGCGGAAATAGGCATCTCCACCTCGCGCCTGCACGCTTTCGGCCCCATGGGGGTCGAGGAACTTACCACCACCAAGTTCATAGCGTTCGGAAACGGCCAGTTACGAAGTTGATTTTTTTTACGGTCGCCGGTTGCAGTGCCCAGGGTGCCGTTTTCCGATATCCGACACCGGCTTCCGTACGAGAGTGCCAATGCGGGTGGGAATCATGGGGGGCACGTTCGACCCCGTACATGTGGGACACCTGAGGACTGCCGAAGAGGCCTACGAAGAGCTGGGACTGGAACAGGTGATGTTCATCCCCTCGTCCGATCCGCCTCACAAGCCGGGCCTGGTGGTGCTGGAATTCGAACACCGATGGAGGATGCTCCAACTGGCGATTGCCGGCAATCCCCGGTTCGTGCTTTCGGATATCGAACGGAGGATGCCGGGCAAGTCCTATACGGTCAATACGCTCCGTGCTCTACGGAAGGAGTTTCCGGACAGGGAACTGTTCTTCCTGGTCGGCCTGGACGCCTTCCTGGAAATTGACACCTGGTTCCGGTTCGTCGAGATTTTCCGGCTCGCCCGTATCGCCGTTTTGAGACGACCCGGGTACGGCGAATCGGACCTCGAACAGGTCTTGTCCCGCAAGGTTTTCGACGGTTACCGGAAGGACCCGGAAACCGGGGCGTTCGTCCACCCGGAGATGCTGCCCGTCCACTACCTGGGAAATGCTCCGCTGGAGGTATCTTCCACGCGCATCCGGCAGCTTGCCGCCGAGGGGCGTTCCATTCGCTACCTGGTCCCCCCCGAGGTGATGGGTTATATAAACGAGAAAAAACTGTACGTGAACGCGGGAGGGATAGAGGAACGACGATGCCAGACTCGGTAAGCCCGGCAGGAACTGAGTATCAGGAAGGACAAAAAACCTCGAAGTCCATGGACGCCAGGGAAAAGGCGCTGACGTGCGCCAGGGAGATTTCCCGGTCCAAAGGGCTCGATCTGGTGGTCCTGCAGGTCTCGAAATATTCTTCCTTTGCTGATTATTTTCTCATTTGCAGCGGGAAATCGAGCCGGCAGGTGCAGGGCATCGCCGACAATGTCGAAGACAGCCTCCGGGAGATGGGCATAAAGCCGTTGGGAGTCGAAGGAAAAAAGGAGGGCCACTGGGTACTGATGGATTACGGGGACGTGATCGTTCACGTCTTTTATGAACCGGTACGCTATTTCTACGACCTGGAAAGCCTTTGGGCGGACGCCTCCCGCCTGCACTGGGACGAGGGGCTCCAGGAACGGGAATAAAGGTGGTAGATATGTCGCTGCATCTGTTCTCCGGGAAAAAGTTCCGGGCGGCCGCGGCTTTGCTGATCGTCGTATTCATGCTTATGGCCGTCGTCCCGCCTCGTACCGCGAACGCGATGAGCCTGAGCCAAGAGAAGGAACTCGGCCGCAAGCTGCTCGAGGTCATCAGGCGGGCCATGCCCATGGTGGAGGACGGCGAAGTCCTCACCTACATCCGCGGTGTGGGCAACCGCGTGGCCCAGCAGGTGGGGATCACTCCTTACCAGTACCAGTTCTTCGTGATCGATCTGCCGGTACCCAACGCGTTTGCCATACCCGGCGGCTATGTTTTCATCTATCGCGGCCTGATCGAGATGATGTCCACGGAAGGGGAGCTTGCCGGCATCTTTGCGCACGAACTGGGCCATATCACGGCGCACCACATCGAGCGCCAAATCGATGAGAGCAAGGTGCTGAGCGTGGCGACGGTCGCCGGAATGCTGGCGGCGATCCTCCTGGGCGGATCCGCCGGGCCCGCGCTCGCGGCCGGGTCGGCCGCCGCGTCGCAAACGGCTGTCCTGGGTTACAGCCGGGTGCACGAAATGGAGGCCGACCAGCGGGGCTTTAAATACCTTTGCGCCGCCAACTACGACCCGGTCAACATGGTTTCCATGATGCACAAGATAGGCCAGTTGAGCTGGATGACCGGTGTCGGCAAAGTCCCGAGCTATCTTTCCACGCACCCCGATACCAACCAGCGGGTCCTTTACCTGGAGG
>LUZZ01000367.1 GCA_001603845.1 Syntrophobacterales bacterium Delta_01
TTCCGTCTCCGAGCTGCCCGTAGTATTTATGGTCAAGGAGAACGGGGATGTGAACGAAGTCCACGAGTTCGAGCACTTTCAGGATCCGCTCGCCAAGGTCCACAATGGATATTTCACATCCGGAACACGCATTCAGCCATTCTTCCGCGACCCTTGCACCCATATGAAAGTTCCTCTTCCATCTCTTTGCTAAAGCGACGGGTTCAGGCTACCTCTTTTTCTTCGACTTTCTCTTCGACCTTGCGCACCCGAAGCGGATTGGGACCCAGTTCCTTGATGTGGGCGGAAAACCTGCCCACCGCGTCTACAAAACGGGTCGCCTCGGCCGAGGACACCCACTCCATCCGGAACCTCTCGGGGTCGATGCCGCAGTTTTCGAGCGCAATCCGTATGGCCTCCACCCGTGCCTGCGCCCTGTAGTTGCCTTCCAGGTAATGGCATTCTCCGAGGTGGCACCCCATGCCAAGGACTCCATCGGCCCCTTTGGACAAAGCATGCACCACGATCTCCGGGCTGATCATGCCGGAGCACATCAGCCTCACCACGCGCAGGTTCGGAGGGTACTGCAATCGACTGACCCCAGCCAGGTCAGCAGCGGCGAAAGCTCACCAGGTGCACAGAAAACCAATGATGACCGGTTTGAAATCGTCACCCACCGATGGAACTCCTTTCTAGGAACGGGACCAAACGGGAGATCTCATTCCCCGTGCTGTCATTACGCCCGCCGGCCGCGAACCCGCGGCCCCAGCCCGATCCTCCCGCCCCCCCCGGCGGCACCGGGAGAGCGGAGGCACCCCTAAATCGCAAGCAGGGCATCGACCTGGGCCATGATCTGCTCGCCGGTAAATCCGTGCACGCCAATACCGCCCTTCGGACAGGTCGCGGCGCACACTCCGCAGCCCTTGCACAAAATGCTGTCGGTTCTCACCCGCTTTTTCGCCACCCCGTCCACCGTATACTCTTCCAGCGTGATGGCGTGGTACGGACACACGTCCAAGCACAGAGCGCACCCGTCGCAGCGGTCGGTCACGAAGGAGACCAGGGCGCTGAACACCAGCTTGTCCTTCGACAGAATGGTGGCGGCCCTCGAAGCCGCTCCGAGCCCCTGCGCCTGCGCCTCGGAAACCGTCGCCGGGTAGCGTGCCGTCCCGGCCAGAAAAATGCCGTCGGTGGCAAAATCCAGGGGCCGGAGCTTTGCGTGGGCTTCGAGGAAGAAATTGTTCTGATCGACCGGGATGCGCATCAAATTGGCGATGGCCGGCGAATCCGCCGGGGCGACCATCGGCGTGGACAGCACCACCAGGTCGTACGGGATCTCGATGGTCATCCCGGTCAGCGGCTGGTAGAGTTCCACGACCCCGTCCCTGACCACGGGGGGGACCGCCGCGTCGTAGATGTCGTAGCGGACTTCATGGCCCCGCGAATCCCACAGGAGCTTTTCGTTCTCGGTGCCGTACATCTGGATATCGCGATAGAGGACGTGCACGTTCGCCGAGGGATCGAGGTCCTTGATATACATCGCATTCTTTACGGCAGTGAGGCAGCACACCCGCGAACAGTAGCTCCTCTCGCTCGACCGGGCACCCACGCACTGGATCATCACCACGTCTTTGTATTTGAACTTCCCGTCCCGCAGCAGTTCTTCGAGATCGATCTGGGTGATGACGTTTTTGCCGTTGTAGCCGAAAAGGCCTCCGGGCTTAAAGGGGACCGCGCCGGTGGCCACCACGATGGCCCCCACCATCTCTTTCAATTCTTTCCCGCCGGAGTCCTTGAGGGCGATTTCGTAGTTTCCGACCACGCCGCTCACCCCGGTCAGTTCGGTGCCGGTCAATGCCCGGATATTGGGATGCTTGCCGGCCCTGCCTATGAGTTCCGACAGGATGTCCGAGGCCTTCTGGCCCGACGGGCCGATCCGGTTCAGCCGCCTCAGCAGTCCGCCCAACTCGGCCTCCCGCTCGACCAGCACCACCTCCACGCCCATGTCCGCCAAGGCCGTGGCCGCCGACAGCCCCGAAATCCCGCCTCCCAACACCATCGCTTTTTTGACCAGCGAAGTCTCGATGTCTTCCTGCGGTTCCAGCAGGGCGGCCTTGGCAACCGCCATGCGTATCAGGTCCCGCGCCTTGGCCTGCGCATCCTCTCTTTCCTGCATGTGCACCCAGGAACACTGGTCGCGGATGTTGGCCATTTCGAACAGGTACGGGTTGAGCCCCGCTTCGGAACAGGCGCTCTTGAACAGGGGCATGTGGGTCCTGGGGGAACACGACGCCACCACCACCCGAGTCAGCCCGTGCGCCTTTATGGCCGACTGGATTTCCGCGATGCCCGATTCCGAACACGTATAGAGGTTGTTCTTGGCGTAGACGACATTGGGCAGGGTCGCCGCATACCCGGTCAGTTCCTCGCAGTTCAGGTACCCGGCTATATTGGAGCCGCAGTGGCAGACAAAGACGCCGATGCGTGCTTCGCTAAGGTTGGTGACTTCGCCGTTTCCGCTCATCTGCTGATTCTCCTTCAGGATACCAGGCGCATTTCCTCGGGACCGGACAGGGCCTGCGCCGCCCTGGCCGCTGCACTGCTTGCCTGCGCCACCGATTCCGGAATATCCATCGGGCCGTGAGCACATCCGCACGTGAATATGCCCTCCCGAAGGGTGTCCAGCGGGGGGACCGTTTTGGTCTGGAAAAAGCCGGATTCGTTCAGCGGAATGCCCAGCATCTCCGAAAATTTCTTCGCCGCCGGGCTCGGTTCGCAGGCCGTGGCCAGGATCACCAGGTCCACTTCCAGGCTCATGACCCGGCGTTCCTTGGTGTCTTCGTACCACAGGATCGGGTTGTGGGCCGCGTTTTCCGTTATTTCGGCCACCCGGCTTCGGATGAAGCGGATGCCGGACTCCTCCGCGCCCCGGTTGCGGTATTCCTCGAACCCCTTGCCCACCGCGCGGATATCCATCCCGAAGATATAGACCTCACCCTGAGGATCGTGCTCCCGCGCGATGATGGCCTCCTTGATGGAGTGCATGCAGCAAAATCCGGAACAGTACTGGTTGAAACGCTTGTCGCGCGACCCCACGCACTGGATGAACGCCAGCCGGTGGGCCGCTTCCATGGCGTCCACCGTTGCCTGCACGTCGTCGAATTTTTCCTTTACGGGCAGGTAGGCTTCGATCTGCTTGGCCCATTCGTCGTAATGGCCCCCGGTGAGTTCGCCCGACTTGAACCTGGGCAAAAACTCCTCCGAAGAAATTTCGAAGGTCTTCTCGAATTTCTCCAGTTCGAAACGGGCCTTTCCGGCCGCTTTTTTGAGATCGGGAAGCCGGTCTTTCAGGGCCAGGTCGGTGGGGGTATGCACGTGGCCGTGGGTCGGGCCGCTGGCGGACAGGAAGCGCTCGAATTCCAGGGCGGTGACCACGTTCGGCAGGCGCCCGTAGCCGTATTCCGGCACTCTCCGGGCATCGAACAACTCGTAGCCGACGGCCAGAATGATGGCCCCGGCGTCTATTTCGATGATCTCGTCCTTCTGCCCGTAATCGATGGCCCCCGCCTGGCAGATTTTGGCGCAGACGCCGCATTTCTTGCCCGGCTGGAAATTCCGGCACTTGGTGGCATCGATGGTATAGGCGGAAGGAATGCCCTGGGCAAAATACTTGTAGATGGCCTTCGATTTGCCCAGGCCCATGTTGTACGCATCGGACACAACGGTCGGGCATTTTTCCGCGCAGGCCCCGCAACCGGTGCATTTCGCCTCGTTTACGTAGCGGGCCTTCTTTCGCACGGTCACCCGGAA
>LUZZ01000368.1 GCA_001603845.1 Syntrophobacterales bacterium Delta_01
CTATTATTATTTTTGCCCCGGGGAGGGTAACGCTTCAGGTATGCTCAAACTCTAAGACTGTATGACAAAACCGGATTTTAAGCCGTGGGCGCCTGAAGCGCTCACGGCTTTTTTGTTTTTGCGGGCAGGAGAAAAGCCGATTTTCGGCGCGGCATGAAATCAAACTGAAATTGGAGGAACCGGTCATGATTATCGTTATGCGGCCCGACCATGAAGAAGGCGACCTGCAAAGGGTCGTCCGGCGGCTGGAAGACCTTGGGCTTCGGACCCACATCTCGAAGGGCGAACACCGGACCATCGTGGGAGCGATCGGCGACGAGCGCATTTTGAGCGAGCTGCCGATGCAGTCCTTTGCCGGCGTGGAAGCGGTGCATCCCATCCTCAAGCCCTACAAGCTGGTCAGCAGGGAATTCCAGCCTGAAAATACCGTCATCCAGGTAAACGGCTTCCCCATCGGCGGGCAGCAAATCCAGGTCATCGCCGGCCCCTGCGCGGTGGAAAGCCGGGAAGTGCTGGAAGAAATCGCCGAAGAACTGGTGCCCGAGGGCGTGCATTTCCTGAGGGGCGGCGCGTTCAAGCCCCGCACCTCTCCGTACTCGTTCCAGGGCTGGGGGGAAAAGGGCTTGAAGTTCCTGGCTTCGGTGCGCGAAAAGCTGGGACTGATGGTGGTAACCGAACTGATGGACCCCAGGGACACCGTTTTGGTATGCAAGTACGCGGACATCGTGCAGATCGGCACCCGGAACATGTCCAATTTCCGGCTGCTGACCGAAGTCGGAAACATTGACAAGCCGGTCCTCCTCAAGCGGGGACTGTGCGCCACGATCAAGGAATTTCTGATGTCCGCCGAATACATCATGGCCCAGGGAAACGAGAAGGTGATCCTGTGCGAAAGAGGCATCCGCACCTTCGAAACCGAAACCCGAAACACCCTGGACATCAGCGCCGTGCCGCTGTTGAAGCAGCTCACGCACCTTCCGGTGATCGTGGACCCCAGCCACGCGGTGGGCAGGGCCGACCTGGTGGCGGCGGTGTCCCGGGCGGCGGTGGCGGCCGGCGCCGACGGGCTGCTGGTGGAAGTACACGTGCGCCCGGAGGAAGCCATGAGCGACGGTCCGCAGTCGCTTCGACCGCAGGCTTTCAGGGCAATGCTGGAGGAATGCCGCCGGGTGGCGGAAGCCGTGGGACGTTTCATCTAAGGGGAGAACACATCATGGACGACCCTCACTTCGCCGGCGGGCGGGTGCACTGGAGCACGGAATCGACCGTTGCGGTGATCGGCGGGCTGGGAGAAATGGGCCGGCTGATTTCGAATTTTTTCAGGAGCTTCGAGTTCCCGGTCCTGGTGGCCGACCTCGAAACGGACGTTACGCCCCAGGAAGCGATCCAGGAAGCCGATATCGTGGTTTTCGCCGTCCCGCTGCACAGGACGGTCGAAATCATCCGCAGCCTGGTCCCGCACGTGCGGCCCGGCCAGCTCGTCATGGACCTGACCAGTCTCAAGGAGGCCCCGGTTTGCGAAATGCTCCGGTCTCCCGCATGGGTGGTGGGCCTGCACCCCATGTTCGGAGGGCGCATCTCCAAGTTTACGGGCCAGACGCTCGCGGCCTGCCCGGCGCGAATCGAACCGCAGGACTGGCAATGGCTCCGGGGGCTTTTCACCGCGCGCGGGATCCGCGTAAAAGAGTGCACCGCGCAGGAACACGACCGGATGATGAGCATCATCCAGGTGCTCTTCCACCTCACCACGATGCTCATCGGCAGGACCCTGCGGGAGCTGGACATCGACATCGGGGAAACCATGGAGTACACCAGCCCCAGCTACCGGATAGAAATGAACCTGGTGGGGAGGATCTTCGCGCAGAATCCCGAACTCTATGCCGCCATCACCCAGATGAATCCTCACTCCGCCGGGATATTTTCGGCCCTGAAAGAGGGCCTGGCCGCCTATGAACAGTTTCACAGGACCGGCGACCTGAAAAGCTTCATCGAAGATTTCGAACGAAGCGCCCGCCACATGGACGGCTTTTCCAGGAGCGCCTACCGGGAAAGCTCCGAGCTGCTGGATTTTTCGGTGGGGCTCGCCAACAGGAAAAACGGCCCGCCGCAGGGCCCCTGAAAAGCCGGGCCGTTTCCACGCCCCCCTAGCGCTCGCCCAGCACCCGGATGATGGGCGGGATGAGGCCCCGGGCGATATCCGACCGGGAACCGCCGCCCAGGACCACCTCCAGGCGGCCCGAGCACATTTCCTGGGAGAGGCGGCGCATCATTTTCGCCAGGAGCAGGTAGGCATCGCGGCTCAAGCCGATGTCGCCGTACTCGCCCCGGTGGGTGTCGAACCCGAAGTACCAGAAGATGAGATCGGGCCGGAAGGCCCGCACCCGCGGCTCGAAGGCTCGGGCGGCGGTCCCGGCGTAGGCCCGGTTTATTTCTTCCTCGGAAAGCCCCGCGCTTTGCCTGTCGTATTTCCCCAACGCGGCGACGTCCACCTTGGTGTCGTCCGGGGACTGGTAGTCGGTGTGGCACAGACAGACGTGGAGCACG
The DNA here is from genome assembly GCA_001603845.1 of Syntrophobacterales bacterium Delta_01. Taxonomy (GTDB): domain Bacteria; phylum Desulfobacterota; class Syntrophobacteria; order Syntrophobacterales; family Syntrophobacteraceae; genus SbD1. The sequence continues at coordinate 2,545 of LUZZ01000368.1, forward strand.
TCCGGGTCGTCCCTGACAAGATCCCGCGTGCCGTTTCCGTGGTGAGCGTCCGTGTCCAGAATGGCGAAACGCTTCCAGCCGAAGCTTTCCCGCAGGGCGTGCATGGCGATGACCACGTCGTTGAAGCAGCAAAAGCCTCCGAAATAGTCCCTGCCGACATGGTGCCCCCCGGCCCCGATGAAGGCAAACGCGTTCCCGATCTCCCCCCCGCGCGATCATTTCCGCCGCCAGCACCACGCCGCCCGCCGAATGCCAGCCGGTCGAACACAGGGCGTCCCGCCGCACCGCCGCCAGCAGTTCCGGCGTGTGGACCTGCAGCACCAGTTCGTCGGCGATCCGCGGCGATTCGACCAGCCGGAAAGAAGGATCGCGCAGTATCTCCCGAAGGGCGTCGGGGAAATCCTCCAGCCGGGCGCCCTGCGTGAAATAGCTCCGGCGGCTGAAGCTTGGATGATAAAAGATGCCGGTGCGCACGGCGGGACCTTGTTGCTCATCGCTCATTTCACACCTCCCGAGACAAAGGTTTCCATTTACTGACTTTCGCGAATTCCCAGCCGCTCCGCCAGCTTGTGCAGGTTGCTCCGGTGCAGGCCGAGATCGCGCGCGGCGGCGGCCCGGTTCCCGCCGTGCCTGGCAACGGCGCTCCGGATCACCATGCGCTGGAAGTCGTCCACCAGTTCGCGAAGCGGTTTGCCGCCCGGCCGCAGGAGCGCCGCCGCGGAGGTCCCCCTGCCGTCCGCCGGTGACGGTTCGGCCCCCATGGCCAGGTCTCCCAGGTGGAACGGTTCGACGGTCACCGGTTCGCCTCGCGGCGTGTCGAAGCCGGCCTTCAAAACGGCCCTCGAAAGCACGTTTTCAAGCTCCCGCACGTTTCCGGGCCAGCGGTATTTCGTCAGGATTTGCAGGCTGTCCGGGTGCAGCCGCACGAGGCCGACGCCGAGCTGCCGGCGGGTGGATTCGCAGAAATGCCCGGCCAGCACCGGGATGTCCTCGACCCTTTCCCGCAGCGGAGGCACGGTCAGCGGGTAGGTGTTGAGCCTGTGGAACAGGTCGGCCCGGAACCTCCCCGCCCGCACCTCTTCTTCCAGGTCGCGGTTGGTGGCGGCCAGCAGGCGCGCATCCACCCGGACGACCTTGTTGGACCCCAGCCGCTGCACCTCCCCCTCCTGGATGGCCCGGAGCAGCTTGGGCTGGATGGCCGGCGAGAGTTCCCCTATTTCGTCCAGGAACAGCGTGCCGCCGTCGGCCATTTCGAACTTCCCCGCCCTGTCCTGCGTGGCCCCGGTGAAGGCGCCGCGGGTATGGCCGAAGAGTTCGCTTTCCGCCAGCGTGTCGGGCAGGGCGGCGCAGTTCAGGTAGAGCAGCGGAGCGTCCCGGCGCCGGGATGCCGCGTGGATGGCCCGTGCCGCCAGTTCCTTTCCCACCCCCGTTTCCCCCAGCACCAGGACGGTGAAATCGGACCGGGCCACCAGTTCGATCTCCCGGCGCAGGTGCACCATCGCCCGGCTGTGCCCCAGCAGCTCCCTGCCCTGCCGCATGCGGGCCTCGCGGGCCAGGTGGTCGGCGAGAAGTCCCTGGCGCCTGGCGGTGGATTCCAGAACCTCCATGAGATCGGCCAGTTGGATCTGGGCGGCCGCCAGGGCGGACACCGCCCCGATGAAGTTCAAATCCAGCCCGTCGAAAGCTTCCGGGTCGAAGGCGTCGGCGGTCAGGGTGCCGATGAGTCGGCCCTCCACCCGCAGGGAACAGCCCAGGCAGGAATGGACGCGGTGAGTCCCGGCGGGATCGCCTTCCAGCAGGCCGTCGAAAGGATCCGGAGCGGGGTGGTCCGCCGCAAACCTCACCGGCTCCTCGGCGGCGCAGATTTGCCTCAGCCGCTCGTTTCCGTCGATTTTAAACCGCCTGCCCATGACGTCGGGCAACAGCCCCCTGGAAGCGACGGGCACCAGTTCGCCGCCCTCGATTCGCATCAACGCCGCTGCATCGTAAGGGATGACCCGCCTCAACACATCGAGCAGCCGCATGCGCCGGTCCGAGGCGCTGAGCGCCGCACTGAGATCCAGGGCGATGGCGGCCAGGGCATCGAAGTTCCGCATTACTGTTCCTCCGGGTATGGATTCGTTGTTGATAGTATAACACAGTCATCAAAAGTATAACACGGAAAAGGTTATCTATCCTACAACAATCATTATAAGCCATTGATTTAGCTGTATATTATTTCTGGCACGCGACTTGTATTAATGATCGGGTACGAACACGATCATAGAAAGGAAAATGCCATGAACCCCATCGAAGAACTCAAAGTGGAGCACGAGGGGATCAAGGGTTCCCTCGAAATACTGGACACCATAACCCGGGACCTGTCCGGACCCGACCGGGACGGCTGGCTGAAGGACCTGGAAAAGCTGGCGGAGTTCTACTCGGTTTTCGTGGATCAGTGCCATCACGGCAAGGAAGAGG
>LUZZ01000036.1 GCA_001603845.1 Syntrophobacterales bacterium Delta_01
CCCCCTCCCTGCGATGGGAGGGGTTAGGGGAGGGTGTCGTATTTCCGGGCACTGACGACCCCCTCCCCCAGCCCCTCCCGCCAAGGGAGGGGAGTAGTCCGTACTTTTTTGGCGGCCTCCTACTGAAATTTTGGTTTTGGGCAACAGCCCCGAAACCTTCCCTCCGCACTTCCAAAGAACCAGGCCCGAACGCCATCGCTATCAGCCCGAGATCGCCAGGGGCTTGCCCGCGTGGCGCAGTTTTGAGCGCTTTCCCGGGCCTGTCCCTGTTCCCTGCCACGGCGGGAAGGGGATGGTTTCCGGTTCGCACACTTCCAACCCCTGGTCCTGCTTTTGCGCGCGCACGCCGGACGGCAGGTCTCGAGTCAGCCAGCCCGAACGGGCCGCGCTGACCAGGCCCCAGAGAGAAACCCACGACAGGCCGTAGAGCCACAGGAACGAGTAGGGGACCGCCCACCGCCAGCCGAACCAGGTGCCGTAGCGCAGGTGGTAGACGGTGGCCGGCACTATGGAGCCCACCAGGCAGCCCAGCGTCATGATGCTCAGGGTGGAAAGCGGCGCCAGCACCAATTCGGCGAGCAAGCCGACCTTCAGCGCTTCGTACACCGAGAGTTGGAATATCTGCAACCCGCTCACCATGCGAATCCACCAGCCGCCTTCTCCTTTCCGGAACCGCCGGACCATGAAGGTGGACATGACGATGCTTTCGCGCACGTTGCTCCTGGCCCAGCGCAGCAGCATGCGGCGCAGCCCCCGGAACGTGGCCGGGATCTTGGTCAAAACCACCGCCTCCCGCTGGTAGACCACCCAGTAGCCGTTTTTGAGCACCAGATTGGTGAGTGCCCGGTCCTCGCCGATGGTGGCCGGTACTCCCAGGAAAGTCTGTCGGACCCAGCCCTTGAGCTGGGACTTTATGACCGAGGCCCGGTAGGCGGACAGGGCGCCCGGGGTGCAGAACACCCCGCCGTACACGCTCTGGCCCGCCCGGATGAAGTCGAAGCCCACTGTGAAAAAGACTTCCATCATCTTGGGGATGGGACCGTCGCCGTGGTTGAGCACCCGCACGTTGCCGGCCACGGCGCCCACCTTCGGGTCGGCCACCAGCGGGCTGACGAGGTGGTGCAGCGTATCGGGGAAAACCTCGGAATCCGAGTCGATGGTCACGTACACGCTGCCCCGTGCGTAGCGGAAACCGGCCATGAGCGCCTGGCGCTTGCCGGAATTTTTGGGCTGTCGGATCAGCCGGAGCCGTTCGGGGTATTCCCGGCGGGCTTCGAGCATCCAGTCCCAGGTGTCGTCCGTCGAACCGTCGTCCACGCAGATCACCTGCATCCTGTCGGGCGGGTAGTCGCTGTTCATGACCGATCTCACCGTGGGCAGCACCTGGCGTCCTTCGTTGTAGGCCGGGATGACCACCGTCACCACCGGAAGTTCGCTTTTTTCCACCGGGGGGCAGGCCCGGTAGCGGTAGGCCATCCAGATCCGCCAGGCGAACACGAAGAGCGCCAGCAGGGCCAGCCCCGAGCCGGGCCGGATGCCGAACACGGCCGGATGGGGCGCTTTGAGGGTCCCGACAATCGTCCTGCCGGCAAGTCTCGACCAGGACAGTGCCGCGGCTATCAGCAGGTTGGCCAGAAGAATCCACAGGTATAACCGATCGATCTTGGTGCGGAGCAAAAAGGCTCTTTTTTTCATTGGGGTATCTTTCCGCGGGGCTCAACGGCGGTCACGGCCCGAGCCTCCCCTGAAGTTCGCTGTTTCCGATGACATTCGATACGTGTGCCTGTAAGGGCCGCCGTCGCCCCGACGCCGGGAGCGGCGTGTAAAAACATCGGCGGCCTCGCCTGTCCAACTGCGATCCAGTCTGTGTGCGCCGGTTCCCCCTATTGGAGTGCCTGCCGGTAGGTGAATCCCGGTTACGGGAGCCAAAATGAGACCCCGGTTCGACGCGCCGGCCGATGCCGACACCCGTCCCGAATGCGCAAGGAGCGCTTTTTTTCATATTAGTCGCCGGGATTCGACGAAATGTTTCACAGTAGTTAGGTGTTGATTTTTAAGGATTTTTTACGGTATGCCGCACCCTCGGGCCGGCAAAGGCGCACCGGTGCTCGTTTCGGCAAAATGAATTTTTTTCAAAAAAAGAAGGCGGGGATGAAACAGAAAAATCGCCCGCTCACGGCGAGGATTTTCTAAAGTTTCGGAAAAGGGGAGAAAAGCATTTGGGGGGATATCAGCCGGATTCGGGGGCCGCGTCGCCCGATCTGGACCGGCCTTCCGTCAAATCCGGGCCCGATCGGACATGGATGTCTCGCTGCGGGAAGGGGATTTGTATTCCGGCCGCCTTGAGGGCCTCGAAAATCACGAAGTACAGGCGGCTTCGCATTTCATTTTCGGATAACCTGCGGATGTCCGTCCACACCAGCAGTTCGAAATCGATCGAGCTGTCGGCGAATTCGAGAAACCGGACGCGAGGCTTTTCGTGCTGCACGGCGTACGGCTGCTGTTGGACACATGCCAGCAGGATTTTTCGCACCTCGCGCGGGTCGGCGCCGTAGGAGACCCCCACCGGGACGTGGACCCTCACCAGGGGGGAGGTCAGCGAATAGTTGACGATAGTCTTGGTCGTGAATTCGGTGTTCGGAATGATAAATTCGATGTTGTCCCGGGTCCTGAGCTTGGTCGAGCGGAGGTAGATATCGGAGACCATTCCCACGGTGTCGCCGATTTTTATCCAGTCGCCCTTGCGTATTTTCCGGCCGAAGATGATGCCGAACCCGCTGATCAGGCTGGCGGCGATGTCCTTCAACCCCAGCCCGATCCCGATGCCCGCGGTGCCCGCGAAAACGAGGAGCACGCGCAGGTCGAACCCCACGAATCGCAGGGCGAACAGGATGCCGATGATGAGGAACACGTATTTGATCAGTGTGTTCAGCGCATAGGCCAGGCCGGTTTCGATGCCCGTGGACGGGTAGACTTTATAGTCGAGATACGCCTGGAGCAGCCGCGAAACGTACATGAACGCCACGAGCACCAGGGCCGCCTTAACCAGGCTCCACAACGAAATGGAGGCGGTCCCTACCGTGTAGATGGGAAAGGACATGGTGTGCCGGATCGGCCCCAGCAGGCCGAACAGGTGCAGCACCAGGAGCGCCCCGGTCAGCAGGGTGGCATACCGCAGCAAGGACCGGACGGCGTTCGAAAAATAGAGGGCCGCGTCATCGCCCGCCTTACTCTCGGACCACCTGCGGAGCGCGTCCTGCAGAAAATAGTGTACCGACAGCACGCCCACGTAGACGCCGGCAACGGCCCACGTCTTCCTGAAGAATGCCTCCGCGAAGACGTCGAACCCCAGGCACCACAGGAACCCCACGGCGCCGGTCAGGACTATGAGGGCGAAGTAGCCGCGTTCCAGAAACCGCACGAATGCCCGGTAGCTCTTGTACGGCAGGCCGGGCAGCAGCGACAGGAAGGCCCGTCTTTTAAAAAGAAGGAAAAACGAGGCGAAGACGATCGACAGGTGGATCACGAACTCCAAAAAATCCAGGACGTCTTCGGGGATCCGGGTCGCCTCGGCCACGAACGTCAGGCCCAAAACGAACAGCACGTACAGCATGAACAGGCGCAGAAGGCCGAACAGCGACCTCCCATACCTCGGGCAGACGGAAAGGACTTCTCCGGTCAGCAGGCCGCGGAGTAAATTGATGCCCATCGACCCCGTCACCCAAAGCCCCAGCAGCCCGCCGGCCAGACGGAACCGCGTCTCGTTCAAAACGCCGAAGTTGCCCGCCAGGGTGACCACGCCCAGCAGGAGCAGCGGGACGAGCGACGCGACGACGATTTTGAAGATGAAAACGATGTAGGGGACCACCTTTGCCGGCACCCGGTCCAGGACCGGAAGCGCCGCCGCTTCCACCCGCCTTTGGATCCTTTGCCGGCCGACGAAGCGGTAGAGTACGGAACATAACAGGATGATCAGGACGATGGAACTGAACAGGGCGACCGAAAAGCTTTTTTCGGTGATGAACCGGAACAGGGCGGGGGTTTTTGCCGGCAGCGCGGCGAGCCATCGGAAAATGTAGTGGATGGTCTCCATGTCCCACGTCACGGGGGCGCGCTGGAACAGGTAGCGGGCGTCTTCCCGGACCTGGGTGGCGGTTTCGCTTGTACCGAGCACATCCGCGGCCGGCTTTTCCCGGAGCGAGGCGGACGGCGGGGCGGGCTGGACGGTGTCGGCACGGGATTGGGAGAGCGCAAAGGCAAAAAGAAGAGATGAGAGCAATAGTATGCAGAAAACGATCACCCGGAAGGGCTTCCCACTGCTGTTCGATAGAGACTTTTCGACCGGCATGCTTTCCCTTTATCTCCTTATTGTGCTTTACACCCGATACGCCCCTTCCTGAAAAGCTAACCATCGTTGCGCGACCCCGTAAAACAAGCGGGGAGAGCGGCTCTTCCCCAGGCCTGAAAATCCGGCCCCGAAGCACGCGGACTTTTCGAGCCGTGGAAGCGAAACGCCTTGTGGCCATTCCGTACTTCAGGGATACAAATTTGCGGCCCGTCCGTCAAGCCCCCGGTTTTATCCAGCATGCCGCCAGGAAAGCCCCGGTGTCCAGTCCCCGCGCCTCGCCGTCCCGTTCCATTTCCTTCGCCCGGTCCGGGTCGGTGTTTTTTTCGAAGTGGATCGCCGTCCGGATGGTGGCCGGAAGAGGCGAGAGCACGGCCATCTCGGCCGGAGACCGAAAACGGGCGCGGGAGAAAATGGCGTGCCCCTTGCGGGCGGCCTCCGTCCTGCGCACGGCCCACGGGCTGAGGCTGTTGAGGCTCGCCACGAAAACGAGTCCGCCCGGCCGGGTGACCCTGAAAAATTCCGCCACGGCCTCCCGCGCATCGTCGAGAAACTCGATGGCCGTCACCGATATTGTCCTGTCGAACGAGCCGTTGGCGAACGGAAGGCGCCGCATGTCGCCCAGGACCGGGTGGAAGGCCGCTCCGGCCGCCTTTTCGGCCGCCCGCCGCAGCATGGGAAAGGAAAGCTCGCACCCGGTGACCCGCGAGCCGGCCGCCAGGAGGTCGCGCGTGAAGACCCCCGTTCCGCACCCCACGTCCAGGACCCGCTCCCCCCTGCCGGGGCGGGCCAGTTCGAGGATCACCCGGTTCTCGTACTCCCGGACCAGCCTTCCTACGGGAGTCTCGAACCACCGGTCGTACTTTTCGGGCCACTCATCGAATATTTCGGGCATCAACCCCCTCCGTTTTTCCGGGCAACCCCATGCACCGAATGCGCCGGCGGAACCGCTTTTTTCTTCGCGCCGCCGCCCGGTGCGGGAAAGCGACGAAGAGCATGTTATCACAGCCCATCCCGAAATGCATGGGGCCGGATCAGGCGACCGGCCCCATGAACATTCCGAATTTTTCGCGCCGCACGCTCAGGCCGGCATGAACTGCTGAGACTTCTTTCAGAGCCCGGCGTTTTTGTACGCGATGCGGGCCACGGACGCCCAGTCGTCTTCTCCCATCCCCTGCGCCAAAGCGGCCACCAGCCGGTCGTGGACCAGGGCGGCCATCGGTATGGGGACCGCCGCGTCGTCGGCCGCGGCGATCAGCAGCCGGTTGTCTTTCAGGCCGAGCCGCAGCCGGAAGCCGCCGGGTTCGAACTTGTCCGAGGCGATCATGGCGCCGTAGTTCCGGTAGACCGGGGCGTCGAAAAGAGTCCCGGTAAGGATTTCGAGGAGAGCGCCCGGGGCGATGCCGAATTTTCGGACGAGCGAAAAGGATTCGGCCAAACTCTCGATGACGGTGGTGATAAGGAAATTTCCGGTGAGCTTGATCACGTTTGCCGCGGGGGCCTGCTCGCCGGCGACAAACGTCTTTTGCCCCACGGCGTCGAAGATCGGCCGGCAGCGGGCGATCTGTTCCGCCGGGCCGGCCGCCACGACGAACAGCTTGGCGGCGGCCGCCGCATCGGGCCGGCCGAAAACGGGCGCGGCGATGAAGTGCTGGCCCCGTTCGGAGTGCGCCGTTGCCAGCCGTCGCGACATCTCCACGCTGATGGTGCTCATCGAGATGTGGACGGCCCCGGCGGGAAGCGCCTGGAGCACGCCTTCGGGATTGAAGACGATCGCCTCCACGGCGCGGTCGTCCGCCACCATGGTAATCAGCGCCTCGACGTTCGAGGCGGCTTCGGCGGGGGTTCGGGCAACCCTTTCCACGACGGCTTTCAGTTCGTCGGCCCGGCTTTGCTTCCGGTTGTAGACCGTCAGGGCGTGCCCGGCTTTCACCAGGTTTCGGGCCATGGGAAGCCCCATGTTTCCAAGGCCGATCAGTCCTGCTTTCAATCTCTCTCCTTCCCTTGAATGGGGGAGCGGCAAAAGGTGCGGATCATCGTTTTTGTGAGCGAAAGCGGCATATTACAGCGAAGAATTCCAGGCGGTCCTGCCCCCGGTGCGGCATCGGCGCGCCCGTTGCATCCGGTACCTGCAGGCTAGTCTAAGTTCAGGCGCAGGGCGTGTCAATGAAACCTCCGGCACCCCCGCGCGCGGTCCTCAACCCGGAAGACGGAAGGCTTTCACTTTTTTGCGCGGCAGTGTCTTTTGCGCGCCTCTCCCGTGCGACTTATAAGTAGAAACGTAGCTGTCGGATACCGGGTGCCGGATGCTTGCGGGTGGCGGCCGGGTTGTGGGGTGGGCACGGCTTTTTGTGCCCACCGCTATTCTTATTCCACTCTTCTGCCGAACGGTGGACGGTGGGCGCGATGAAACCGTGTCCGCCCTACAGCCGGAAAACAGGCGGGCATCCGATATCTGGTTCGAGCGTGTGGCATGTGGTATCGGGCATCCGGCATCAACCATCCACCCCCGGCCGGCCGGTGAGGTTTGAGGTGTTCCGTTGCAGAAAAGCACGCGTCTCATCTCTCTTGACGCCTTCCGCGGCATGGCGATCGCGGGGATGATCCTGGTGAACTCGCCGGGGAATTTCGGCGCGGTGTATCCCCAGTTGAAGCACGCGGCGTGGAACGGCTGGACGTTTGCCGATACGATTTTTCCCGCCTTCTTGTTCATCGTCGGGGTGTCCCTCGTTCTGTCCATTGCCGGGCGCGTGGAGCGGGGAGAGGCCGGCCCGAAGCTGGAGGCCCAAATCGTAAGGCGCACCGTCATCCTGTTTGCGCTCGGGCTTTTCATCAACAGCTTTCCCCTGTTTCACCTGGAAACCCTCCGCATACCGGGGGTGCTGCAGCGGATCGCCCTCTGTTACTTTTTCACCGCGATCATCGTGTTGAAATGCCGCCTGCGGGGGCGCATCCTGTGGCTGGCGGGGCTTCTCGTTTCGTACTGGGTCATGATGCGGTTCGTCCCGGTTCCGGGCGTGGGAGCGGGGGTGCTCGAACCCGGGAAGAATTTTGCGGCCTATGTCGATTCGCTCTTTCTCCGGGGGCACATGTATTCCTACTACCAGACCTGGGACCCGGAAGGGTTGGTAAGCACCCTGCCCGCCATCGCCACCACCCTTTTCGGAGTGCTCACGGGGGATTTTCTGAGACGTCCCCTTTCGGGGCCGAAGAAAATAATCTCGATGGCGGCGGCGGGGCTGTTCCTGGCGCTGGCGGGAACCATCCTGGCCGGGTGGCTGCCCATAAACAAGAACCTGTGGACCAGCACTTTCAGCATCTTCATGGCCGGGCTTTCGCTCACGGCGTTCGGAGCGCTCTACGGGATCATGGACGTCGCGGGCCTTTCATGGTGGGCCAGGCCGTTCGTCATCTTCGGGACGAACGCCATCACGGTCTACGTCCTGTCCCAGGTGCTGGACGAAGCGCTCCGGTTCATCCAGCTCTCGCTTCCCAACGGCTACACCCTGAGCTGCCGGTCCTACCTGTTCAGGAACTACTGCGTCCCGATCGCCTCGCCCGAAACGGCCTCGTTGTTCTTCGCGGTGGCCTACCTGTTTTCGATCTACCTCATCGCATGGGCCATGTGGAAAAAGGGAATCGTCATAAAGATATAGGCCGGGAGGGGAGGGGACTCCCGCCCGGTGACGGGCGGTGCGTTTCCTGCAAAAGAGAAAAGGGCGGGCCGCCGCTACAGGGCCGGGTCCGGCCGCTTCTTTCGGCGCAGCCTCCCGAAGGACAGTCCCACACCCGCGCACGAAAACGCGGCGAAGACCAGCAGCCCGGTTTTCATGCTGGTGATGAACAGCGGCAGGGTGGTCTTCGTCACCGCCTCCCCGCCCATAAACAGCGCCAAAACCAGGGTGATGGTCGTCATGCTGGTCACCATGCCGATGGTGCGCACCGTGCCGATCATCCCCGACGCCATGCCGTACTGGTGGGGGTCTACGCTTCCCATGATGGCTACCGTGTTGGGGGTGACGAACACCCCGAAACCCGTGCCGATGAGCACCAGTTCCAGCGCGATCAGCGGGACGGAGGCGCTCCTGCCCACCGTGAAGGCCACCAGCAGCAGGCCGATACAGGTGGCGCCGATGCCGAAGTTGGCCACCTGGACGGCGCCCACCCGGTCGGTGAGCCTCCCCGCCATGGGGGCGACGAGCATTTGCGTGACCGGCTGGAGCAGCAGCACGAATCCGGCGTTGAACGGGGACAGGCCGATGGAGTACTGGAGGTAGAGGCTCATGAAGAAGGTAAGGCCGAAGGTGGCGGCGTAGCTTCCCATCGCCGCCAGGCAGCTCAGAGCGAACATCCGGTTCCGGATCAGCATGGAGACGTCCAGGAGGGGATCGGGGACGCGGGTTTCCCGGAAGACGAAGAAGCCGACCAGGACGAAGCCGGCGGCCATCATGGCGGCGCCCGTCGCCCCGTCGCTCAGGTGGGGCGCGCCCAGCATGACCAGGGCGACGCCCAGGGCGTAGACGATGCTTCCCCGCCAGTCCATCTTTTCGTCCTGCGGGATTCGCCAGTCGCCGCGCATGCGGGTCAGGCACAGAGTGCTGGCGGCGATGCCGAACGGCACCACCAGCCAGAACACGTACCTCCATCCCAGGTGGCCGGTGATGAAACCCCCCAGCACGGGCCCCGAAGACAGGCCCGAATAGGTGAAGGCGGAAACGATGCCTATTTTTTGGCCGCGCACCTCGACCGGAAACGCGGAAACCACCAGGGCCATACTGCCGGACAGGAGCAAGGACGCTCCGATGCCCTGGATGGACCGCAGCACGATCAGGGTGTGGATGCTTTGCACGAACCCCAGCGACGTGGTCACCAGGGTGAACAGCAGAAGACCGGCCAGAAACACCTTGACCCTGCCGACCAGGTCGCCCAGCCGTCCGAAGGTCAGCATGGATATCGCGGGCGAGAGGATGTACACCTGCTCCACGAGCCCCAGTTGCCGGGCGGAGGCGTGAAAGTCCCTCCCGATGGATGGCAGCGCCACCCCCACGGCGGTGAGCATCAAAGGCACCATGAACTGGGCCACGCAAACGGTGAGCAGTACGGCGCCGGGAGAGATCTCTCCCCGTTCCCGCAGTTCTTCTCTTATGAACGGCAAGCTTGTCCCCTGAAAATGTAGGGCCGTGGGTGATGTGCGGCAGGCTGAACGGAGCCGGTGCCCTCCTCCTGAACTAAAGCGCGGATTATAACCAAAAGACCGGGGCGGAAAAAGAATTTAACCCGAAGAAAAAGGGCCTCTTTTCTGAAATGGGGCCTGTTTCTGCGGGAGAAACCGCCATTGTCAAAAAACAATTCGTGCTTAGTTTTTCCGCGGGTGTGTTTCAGCGGCCCGAATGATTCCAGCCATGTTTGCGATCCGGTTTTTCAGCGTGCGCCGGCTCACGTTTACGGCCGGTTTACTACAGGCAGAGAGAGCAGGCGGCCCGGGGGAGCCTCTTTTTTGCGTTCGGGGTACCCGTGGCTGCGCCGGACAGACGGAAAAAGCCATAAGACAGGAGGGTGTGTCGATGAACCAGGCTTCAAGGGAAGAGAAGAAGGGAAAGGTAATCGATGTTTTGAACCGGGCTCGTTCCATGGAACTCCATGCGATTTCCCAGTACATGAACCAGCACTACAACCTGGACGACATGGACTACGGGGATATGGCCGCCAAGATAAAGCTCATCGCCATCGATGAGATGCGCCATGCGGAAATGTTTGCCGAGCGGATCAAGGAGCTGGGGGGAGAACCGTCGGCGGATCTCGCGGCGAAAGTGGAAAAGGGCCAGGAGGTCCAGGTCGTCTTTCCCTTCGACGTGAAGCTCGAAGACGACACCATCGACGCCTACAACCAGTTTCTGCAAACCTGCCGGGAAAACGGCGACAGCACCAGCGTCAAAATTTTCGAATTGATCATCGACGAAGAACAGATTCACTTCAACTATTTCGACAACGTCAGTACCCACATAGAGAAGCTGGGAAGTCCCTACCTGGCCCAGATCGCGGGCACTTCGTCCGCCACCGGACTCCAGACGCGGGGCTTCGTGGCCTCTCAGGGCACTTCCACGGACACCGTGAGCGGTGCGTGAGACGGTCGCGGCATTCGGTCGTCTCGCTCGCGGGTAACCACGGCGAAAAAAGCGCGCGCCGGGTTCGCTCACGGCGCGGCTTGCAGCAGGGATTCGGAAGGGGCCGCTCACGGGATGGGTCCCTTCCGGTCCTGCCCGCGGAGAGGCGGGAATAACGGTTTCGGAGACCTCATCCTACCGTTTATTTATGGGAAGGTCTTAAAAAGTCGGAAAAACGAGGTATTCAATAAAGCCTCGAATATCCTCCGGAGCCATGTGCACCGTCTTCACCTTATCCGAACGTCATTCCCACCGCCATACAATTCGAGATCTTCCAGTGATTGATGGATAAAAAGCCGAATTATCCCTCAGAATCGCGACATATAATTTCCAGCCGGATATTTGAAATTTATCTAAAGGAAAACCGAATTTCAGCCGAACTACGGTTAGCATCAAAGACTCACGTTTTACAGTTCATGGCCTGCTATATCATGTCGAAGGCCGGATGCGCTGGACCGCTGACGGCTGATTCACGGTAGAAATGTGATTCCGCCGTGAAAAGCCCGGATTCAGGGTGCCTTGTGCAGAGCTGCAGGACAAGTTGGAAGAATTCACTACGGCAAAATCAGCTCCGTTGCCCAATAATGTTCATGAAAACTCATCCTCTCAATGCCTCGAAGGGCACAGGGGTCCGATCTCATGTCGCTTTCGGGGCTAAAAAGAGCGATTCCGCATGAACCTGAAAACATTCGCTATGACGATCCCCAAAGATAGCTACCGGGAGAACGCCGCCGCGCCCGGTGACCTGGTTGAAGTCAAGATCCGCTCCCTTTTCCCCGGCAGTGTTTTGCCCTGTGACTTCTACTTCCCGTCGCTGTTCGAAGGCGAACAGGGAATCCAGCAGGACAAGGTATTGAGCCGCGGGGAACATTACGGCGAAGAACAGCAGCAAAGCTTTTTGCAGGAAGGCGTGGACCCGCTCTACATCGCGCTGGAAGACGAGAACGATTTCCTCACGTACCATAACCGCCAGACCCTGCTCACCCTGGGATCGTCCAGGACGCCCAACGAAAGGAAAACGCAGCTCCTGTACGACAACGCGGAGCTGGTGGTAAAAAAGGTCTTCCGCGAACACCCGAACGAAGAAAACATCCAGATGGGCAGACAGCTCATCGAGCAGTTCGCGGCCCACATATCGTCGGGCAAATCCACCCTGAGCGCCCTGCTCGCCCTGTTTTCCAAGGACTATTACACGTTCAACCACTGCGTCCAGGTGGCGGCGCTGGGCATGTCCTTCTGCGGTTTTCTCGGCTGGAGCGAATCGGAGATGATCGACGTCGGCCTGGGCACCCTGTTTCACGACGTGGGAAAGAATTCGATCAGCGATCTCATCCTCAACAAGCCCGGAAGGCTGGAGAGCCATGAATATCACGCCATCAGGCAGCACCCCTTTCTGGGCTACACCCAGTTGAAAAAGTCCAGGACCCTGTCCAAAGACCAGCTCTACACCGTGCTGTACCATCACGAGGCCATGGACGGATCGGGGTATCCCGATGGACTGGCCGGAACCGACATCCCCATTCATGCCCGCCTGGCCCATATCGTGGACGTGTTCGACGCCCTGACGTCCGAAAGGGTCTATAAAAAAGCGCTGCCGCGCCGGGACACCCTGGCCCTCATGAAAAACGAGGCCCGTGCTTCCTTTGACGGGGAACTGCTGGATGCCTTCACCCGGTTTATCGAAGATCATTGCGGCGGCGGCGACGGCCGCGGGTGCGAAATAAGGGCCGTTACCGGCACCCCGTTTTCGCTGCAGTGCGCGTCGACCGAAAAGAAGATGAAGTCCCTCCTGGTGGGCATGGAAAAAAACGACTACTTCGTTCTAAGATTGCCCGATCCCGTCCATCTCCAGGATCTCAAGACGGGAACGCCGCTTACGGTGCGATATGTTTATGCGGGTGAAGCTTACGGGTTCAAAGCCAACGTCTTGGAAACCCTGCACCAGCCCGTTCCGCTGGTCCTGCTCGACTACCCCGATGAAATCGAACGGCTGAGCCTCCGGCGCGAGCAGCGGCACGAATGCCTGCTGCCGGCGGGAATCGAAGTGGGGGAGGCGACGATCCGGTGCCTGGTGGTGGACCTGAGTTACATGGGATGCCGGGTGAGCATCAAGCATGCGGAGAGGGATGGGCTTGCGCCCATGGACAAGGACGATTTCGTCAAGGTGTGGACCTACCTGCCGGGAAGAGACGAGGCGATCCGCCTGCGGGGCCAGATAAAGAACATGGAAAGAACGGAGCAGGAAGACCACATCGGAATCCTGTTTACCACCGAACAGGCCCCCGACCAGTGGAAGGCGTTCATCGACGATATCCTCGACCTGACGCGGTAAAAGCAGACCCGCGGCGATTCCATCAAACGTCTTCCCGCAGCAGGATGTCACTGCCCACGATGGCCATCAGAAGGCCGGCCGAGCCTTTGCGCCGGGCGAATCTCTGCCAGTTTTCCTCCCTGTTCAGACCGTCCTCCACGGTGGTCAGGAGCAGCCCCCGTTCCAGGTTCCTGCTTTCCTTCAGCACGAAAAACTGCCGGTGGTTGCTGAAGGCGAACAGCACCGACCCGTTGGTCAGAAGGTAGTTGTAATTTCCGGGATATTGCCCCACCAGCCGCCGGGAGGTGTCGGCCACCGCGCTGAAGAGCCGGAGGAGACCGCCGCTCCTGTCGTCGCAGGCGGCGATGCCGTCCAGAAGATATTCGAAAGTCCTGGCGGAATCGCTCACCGCCTCGGCCATCCTCACGCTCCTGCTCCGGTAGGACTCGATGGCGGGGGCCTTTCCGTTGTGCGCGAAAATCCAGTCCTGTCCCCTGAAACCCAGGGCGAAGGGGTGGGCGTGGCATTCGTCCACGGGGCCGCTGGTGCGCAGACGGACGTGGGCGATGATAAACCGGCTGGCCACCACCCGCGCCAGCCGCTGGAAAGCGTCGTGAAACCTCCCTTCGAAATAGGCCCGGGAGGCCGACTTTTCGACATACGCCCGGTTTGTCCTGTAAAACCCGATGCCCCAGCCGTCCATGTTCCTGCCCGCCTTGAGCGCGAATATCGGCAGGGACTTGGGCGCGGAGTAGTTGGTCGCGGCTGAAAGTGAAAATAAGTCGCACATGGGAGTCCGGTTTCATCCCCGGGGACGGGCGGCGTCCGTCCGTCCCGGTATCCGTGATCGCCGGTCTAGGCGGGGGAGCTTTCCTCCACGTCGCCCAGGTATAAAACGTCGGGTCCGGCCGCCACCAGGAACTTGCCCAGCGTGTTTTCTTCCGGAACGACGGGGGTCCATTGCCGCTCGCTCAGCCCTTCCAGGATGGAAGTGAGCACCAGGCAGTTTCCCACGCTTTCGGATTCCCGGAGGAGCATCAACTGCCTGAAATTGCAAAAGGCGAACAGCACCGATTCGTTGGCGAGAAAAAACGCGTAGTGCCCCGGGTAGTCCGCAAGCATATTTCGGATGGCTTTGACCAGCGAACCGCTCAGGCTTTCGTACGGGGTGTAACACAGGTAGGACATGAGCTGGTCTCTCAGGTATTCGAACACCCTGGCGGGGTACACGTCCGCGTCTACGGCCGGTTCGTTGGTGGTCTTGTAATTTCCTATTCTCTCTATCAGCCCCACGTGCACAAAAAGCCACACATGGTTTAAAAACGGGAGAGAAAAAGGATGGTTGTGGGCCACATGGCTCCCGCCGCTCAGCGGGCAACTGATGTGCGAAACGATGATCCGGCTGTCCACCACCCGCGCCAGCCTCTGGAAGCCTTCGTGCACGTGTTCGCTGTCGTAGACCCGCTCGGCCGATTTTTCCACCATGGCCCGGTTGTCGCGGTAGAACCCGATGCCCCAGCCGTTCATGTTCTGCTTTCCCTTTTCGGCGAAAATGGGCAGGTACTGCCGGGCCGTGTAATCGAACCCGGCCGAGAGCGCAAAGATGTCACACATCGTCTTCTCTCCCCCCGCGCGGCGTTCCGGCCGGCCAGCCGCGGATGCGGTTCATGTGGCCGAACGCCAGGTAAATCTTGAAAATGGTCTGCATCCATTTATTGGCATTCGACCGGTACTCTATGACCGGGATGTGCCCGGCGCTCAGTTCGACCAGGAACTGGGTGAAGATGATCCACTGCATGGCTTCGTCCATGTGGTGGAGGACGGCGGAGTGATACCGGAACTCGATGGTGGACCGGTACCAGTAGGAATGAAGGTTGAGCCCGTGGTAGCGCGTCATGTCGTAGCGTTCGGACCGCTTGCGGCCGGCATCGTACCGGTTTTCGGGAGAGTACCACAGCTCCTTGATCCGGCAGCCGTTCGCGCAGTCTGCGGCGCAGTCGGTTACGCGGAGGATGGACTCGACGTCCAGGTCCATGGGCCGGCAGGTGTCCCTGGATATCCTGCCCCCGGCGATCAGCAGGTAGAGATAGTCTTCCATGGCGTGGACGATTCTTACCAGTTCCCTGAGGTTTTTGCAGCCGTAGCGGTCGGCGTCCACCCCGTGATGGACGTGAAAGCCGCACGATTCGTCTATTTGCGCCCCGCGGATCTCGCTCAGCAATTGCAAAAACCGGTACGATTCCATCAGGTCTTCGAACCCCCGCAAGATGGGGCTGATCAGTTCCACGCCGCCCTTGTGGACGATGGAGGAGTCTTCCTCGAAGTGCCATGCATCCCTGTCGGCGCCCACGCTCAGGCCGTAGTCGCCCAGCAACTGCAGGAAGCTCCTGCCCCCGGCGGATTTCGAGTGGATGTTGTGGGGCTTGATGATGCCGTTGTCCGGGGGCAGGATGTAGTAGTCCAGGCCGTAGAACTCGATTTCCAGGCCGAACGGCCTGTCGGTCAAGCAGCTCAGCATCGGGTACTTTTCCCTGAGCCTTGAAGCCAGTTCCTGGGACCCTTCCATGGGTGCTCCTCGGCTTGCGGTGCGGTCCGCGGCGCGTTTCATGCCGCGCAATGAACGCCGGGCAAACGAACGGCGCCCGGGGCCGATGATCTTTCGCGGCGGATGGGGTGCGGGCAATTGAAAAGTGCAGCGGGAACAGCGACAAATGAGAGCGATGGAGCAGAGGACAATGAACGGCGCCGAGCGCTTGGTGCGCACGTGCTTGCGGCCGAATCCGGGGGGCACGGGGAAAGCTTTCCCCCCGCTCAAAAATACCGGCTTAAACGCAAATCGGCATCGGCCATTATTTCCGGGAGACAACTACAGGATTTTGAGCAGCTCGATTTTGAACCGGAGCGTTTTCCCGGCCAGGGGATCGTTGGCATCCAGCACCACGCTGGTGTCGGTAACCGCCGTGATGGTGGCCACCACCGTGTCGCCCCGGCTGGTTCGCACCTGGAGCCTCTTGCCCG
Organism: Syntrophobacterales bacterium Delta_01; assembly: GCA_001603845.1. Classification (GTDB taxonomy): domain Bacteria; phylum Desulfobacterota; class Syntrophobacteria; order Syntrophobacterales; family Syntrophobacteraceae; genus SbD1. The sequence goes on from LUZZ01000036.1 coordinate 15,839, forward strand.
GCTCCAGCTTCAGGCCGTCGGGGGCCTGTTTCCTGTCCATCACCATGATGAACTCTTTCCGGTGCGGGCCGTAGGCTTCTTCCGGGGGGATGGTGATGATCCTGCTCTCCCCCTCGCTCATCCCGATGACCGCCTGTCCGAATCTGGGAAGAACGCTCTGGCCGCCGATGGTGAATTCGAACGGTTCGTTTTCCTCGTACGTGGAACTGAACACCGCACCGTCTTCCAGGGTCCCGCGGTAATGGACCCGAACCGTATCGCCCTGTTTCGCCTGTGTCATGAGCCGCCGCCTTTCATAGAGGCAGAGGGGAGAGAGCGCCCGGCCGGAGACCTGCCCGAAGCTCACGCCGGAAGCGAAGTCTCGATACTCAACAGCTTGGGGCCCTGCTTCATTCGGAATTTCCCGTCCACCGTCTCCCATATCCACCCCGAGTAGCCGTAGCCGCCGATGGCCTTGGTGATGAAGGCGCCGCGCCAGGACCGCGACCGGGTGTCGTTCAGGACCACCGTGCCGAATTTCCCGAAAGAATATCCGGGCACCGGGTGGCAGTAATCCTCGCCCTTGAGCGCCTCGGCCACCTGCGCCGCGTCCGGCCCGCCGAAAACGGCGGCCCGCAGGCCGTACTTGTGGTCCGCCGCGCGCGCCCGCACCTCCCCGGCGGTGTCGAACGGCGAAGTGAACGCCACCGGCCCGAAGACTTCTTCGCGCATCCCCAGCATGTCGTCGGTCGCGTTTTTCACCACCGTGGGGTAGATCAGGTTGCCTTCGATCTTTCCCCCCTCGATGATTTCGGCGCCCTTCTCCCGTGCGTCCCGGAGCTGCGCCGCGATCCGCTCCACGGCCAGGGTGCTGGCCACCGGCGAAATGTCGGTTTTCGGGTCCCGCGGGTCGCCGACCACGAGCCGCCTGACCTTGCCGGCGAAAGTTTCCAGGAACCGCTCGTAGACGGGCCGCTGCACGAATATCCTCTTGGGCGCCGTGCAGGTCTGCCCCGAGTACCAGAACTTGGCGTTCATGAGGTCCTGCATGGCCAGGTCCATGTCCGCGTCCGAAAACACGATGAACGGGTCCTGCCCGGGGCCTTCGAAGACGAGCTTCTTGCCGCTTTCGCGGCACAGCCCCTCGTATCCCAAAATGTTGGCGTCCGACCCGAAGACCACGATGGCGGAAACTTCCGGGTCCCGCATGGACTTTTCCAGGAATTCCCGGCCCCCCACGCCGTGGAAGGTGACGTCGTCGCCGAAAATCGGCCGGTACATCCGCTCGGTCAGGTCCATCACGTCCCTGCCCTTGGAGGAGAACTTGACGTTTACCCGGTTGCCGGTCATGTAGATGGAGGTGATGGCGGTATTGAGCCAGGAGCTTCCGTTGTAGGAAAGCATGAGCGACACCTTTGATCCGGGCCCGCCGAGCGGGACCCTGTTTTCCAGGATGGGCCTCGCCTCGCGAAACATCATCAGCCGGTCCAGCACGATATCCACTTCCTGGCCGCTGTCCCGGACCGTGAACTGGAGGTCCCGGACCGCCCGGTCGATTATTTTCTCCCTGTTTTGGCCGATTGCGCCGCACAGGTCCATGATTTTGCCCAATTTGACGTCATAAGACATCGAAAACACTCCCCCGAAAAATTGCCGATTGCAACTGCCCCTGTCCGCCTGTCCGCCGCCTTCCGTCTTCTGTCATCCGCCTTCTGTTACCGCTTCCACGACGCGCGGCGGAAGGCTTCTCGCCCGCCAGTCCGCGCCGATGGCCACCATCGTCGCCTCGCCCCGTGCCACCAGTTCGCCGCCCTCCCGCCTGTGGAACCGGAAATCGAAGGTGAGGGCCTTGTCCTTTACCTGCGCCAGCGACACGGCCAGGCGCAACTGCTCCCCGTAGCGCACCGGTTTCAGGAAATCGCACGATGCCGAAACGATGGGCAGCCCGAACCCCTCCTCCCGGTTCCGAAACACCTGGTGGGGAGGCAGCCCGCGGCTTCTCAGAAACTCTTCGATCCCGTGATGGCAGTACCGGAAATAGGAGGCGAAGTAGACCACCCCGTAGGGGTCCGTATCGCCGAAGCGAACGGTTACGGTCACATCGACCTGCCGGGCAGAAGCGTTTGCGGTCACAGCCGACTCCCCCTTCCCGAAATGGCGGAGCAAAACCTTTCCTGTGGCTTTCCGAAAATACCGCGAGGGAGATGCAGGCGGCAGCAGAATGTGGCAGCAGATGGAGGTGGAGATGTTCTAAACAACAAGTAGCATTCGGTGCCGGTCCTGTCAAGGAGGGCGGCCGTATCGAGAACTCCGGCGGGGAGGCCGGGGTCGGCAATGCTGTTGATTTTGGGGGCGACGCTCCAGGGAACTTCCCTCTCTCGGCGCAATGCTGTTGACTTTAGGGGGTGTCGTTCCATGAACTCCCCTCCCTTGACGGGAGGGGAAGGAGGAGGGTGTTGATATCGCTCGGTTTTTCACCCCCACCCTGCCTCCCCCATCAAGGGGGAGGAGCCTAAAGTTAACAACATTGTCTCTTGGCGGGAAGGGGGAGGGTGTTGATATCGCTCGTTTTTTCACCCCCATCCTGTCACCCCCATCAAGGGGAGGAGCCTAAAGTCAACAACATTGACCGAGGGCGCGGGCCTTGTTGAAGCTATAC